>NZ_PJBU01000114.1:0-133554 GCF_002863645.1 Psychrobacter sp. MES7-P7E
CTTTTATCGCTTCCTTTTCCTCAAATTCGGTATCAGGTTGGATAGAAAATCGTGAACCACTTTTCTGGTTAGTCATAAGTAGTGGAACAGCACCCACTTTAGAGTGAATCTGAAATGCTTCACCATTTTTACCAAATGCTCCATGCGCCATGTAGTTTCTTACCTGCTTTTTAATCAAACCTAACTTATCATAATGTGGTCTAATCAACTTGTTTTGAACATCTAAACAAGCTTTAAATTTGTTTGCCCAGTTATCTTGAGCAAGTCGTTCTACATCTTCTCCTGTTAATAAAGAACCTTTTAATATTGCAGCATGAATAAATATATGTTCAGTAAAACTATAGAACGCATCAATGGCTGATAACGCTAACCACTGTTTCTCCTTTTTAAGCTTTTGAGAATCTGAATACACACTGAAGTAGTTTTCAAAATTCCATGACTCTTGTACTGTGTTGTTATGAGATATACTTTCTTGCTCTTTTCTTTTGTACTCTTCAATAAGAAAGGTATATCTATCATATAACTTCAGACTATGATTTAACACGTTGAGCTGAGAGTCCTTTGCAGCTTCATTTGCAACCCAATCGAAATATGGTTTAGCTACTTTCACAGCATTATTTATTTTTCTAACAATCTCTTGGCATTCCTTTTTTTGACTTTCCTTGTCTGCTACAAAGAGTCCCATCCCTAGTTTCCTATGTTCTAAAACATAAGCAACTCCGTTATAATCAATTGGTATCGACCAAGCAACTTTTTCAAATCGACCTAAGTTTTTGAAACCCAGTAAGTCAACGAAAAGAAAGTATATTAAGTAGTAAGGAGGTAAGTCATCTCCTACGTCTGCTCGAACAGCCTTAAAAAGAAAGTCCTTATCTGCTTTAGTGCCTTTTTCAACAGCACAATCAATAGGGTTAAGAATTTTTTGAATTTTATTTTTTAAAATATCTATATCATTCGGTAATGTCATCACGTTTTTTAGCTCCTAATTAGTTCTACTCTATTTAATTACCAAACACAAAAACCTTAGTCACTAAATTACCTTAATTTAGTATAGCTAAATACAGCTTTGGTTTTTACATTTACCTCATTAATTCGCTGGACTAAAAGCTCAGCCTACGACTGATCATGCTACTAAGAAAATCCCATCATCGTTAGGTTGGGTAAGCAAGAAAGGACTGCTGACTCCAGTAGAAGGCTTTCATTTAGGGCTGGATTTGAGACAGTATGTCACTGAAGTGAAAGATTTTTTAGGTGGTTTGCTCGTATCATAAAGGGGTGTTTGTTCATTATCGGCTATCCGTCAAGAGCTTACTAAGAGTGCGTTTTGATTTTTGGCATGGTTGAGGCAACGTGTGAATTGGCTCAAGGGTAAAGCTAAAAGGCTGATCTACGTTAAACACCCAATAATTTCCTATTAATTTACCATCTGTCGTTTGCAGATTATCTCGTGGTACATGGTTGATAGAGAAATGATTTTTATCAGCGTTATACCAGATACCCATCGCGCGCAAATCTTTCTCATCGTTATAACTTAGCGTTAGCTGTGGCTGAATTTGGTTGTTTACCGTTGCTAGCGTTATCGTCTTACTAGGAAAAGGCGCTAATGCTTTTGCCCAGCCAGTACCCTGCTGTGAGTGAGCAGATACGCTAGCCCACTGTTGTCTGACGTAGGTTGCATCTATATCCGAGTGGACAATAGCAAATAAGTCTTATTGAGTGATTTCTATTATTTGGCGCCGAGGGTATACCGTCACAGTCGTTTTATCGGCCGCAATGGTATTGTTTTCCATTCCCAAAAAAGAAGTCAGTGCAAAGAAAATAATGGCGATTTGTTCCATGAGTTACTCTACTTTTTTAACGGATCAACTTTAAATAGCTACCTCTAAAATGCTAAGGCTAAGATGCAAATATCTACACAAGATCAAGATATCAGCAGACTAAAAGTTAACCTTCCATCTCACCAACCAACCACTGTTCAAAATCATTCACCTGCGCTGCCAATTCAGATTGCGCTTTTGCTAGTTCAGCGAGCGCATGTTTTATCTCATGCTTATTATATTTAACACCAGTCAATGTATTTTTAAGCAGGTCGATAAGCTCAATATTTAGCGCATCAGAGAAGATGACAACTTCGGTAATCACGGCTTGCTTCACATCCATATGCACATCCATCATGCCCCAATCAAAGCGCGTCTCAATATGATGAGTAAATTCAGGCGTTTTACCAAAGCGCCAATCCCAATCCGCCATTTGTTGATAGTAAGCGTTTAGCGTCGGTTGCTTAGCAAGGCTAGCCTCATCTAATTGCTCGACCTGTGTAGTCTCTCCATGATATTCACAAAACGCTTCGATAATCGCCTCAGACAATGTCTCGTGATTGATAGCCTCATTAAAATCTACCAAGTTTGCCACACGAGCGCGCACAGATTTGATGCCTTTCGCTTTTAGCTTTAGCGGATGCGGGTTTAGATAGTCGCCAAGCTTTTGCATGTTGGCATTGACCAGCAATGTGCCATGATGAAAGCTGCGATCGGCGGCATGTCTAAATGCGCTGCCCGATATTTTGCGGTCGCCGACCTGCATATCGTTACGACCAGACAGCGTGGCGTCTATGCCGAGTTTTTTAAGTGCATTGATGATGATAGTGAAGTTTGCTTCTTGATCGTAAGCATCACTGGGCGATAAAAAGGTAAAGTTGGTGTTACCCAAGTCATGGAATACTGCGCCGCCGCCGCTCTGACGCCGTGCTAAAAATACATCGTCTGCGTCCATCTTATCGGTTTTGCACTCTACCCATGGATTTTGTGAGCGTCCAATGACCACGGTCTCAGAGTTACGCCATAAAAATAGGGTATGTGAGTCGGGATTGAGCGTATTAAATATCCAATCTTCGGTGGCAAGATTAAACCAAGGATTGGTCACAGCAGATTTTAGGATGCGCAGTTTCATGTATTTGACTCTTTAATAAACTGGGTTGGTGAGTAGGTTTTATGAATAGGTAGCATCATTCTTACCGATGCAGGGTTGTAATTCAATGGCTGTCTAACAGGAAGGTTGATTTTATCAGTGGCTTTGACAGTAGTGAAGACGTTGAGCATATAGAGAAAACGGTGAAAAAATTTTATAGAGGATGGGGCTAAGGTTGATGCTTCAGTTTTTAGCAGGCGGCAATAAAAGCCAAGCAAAACGCTCAGCTTTATTGCACTATAAATTGCCAGAGTATTTTGTTCTATTTAGCACAAATCTCCCACTGCGATTTTGTACTAAGATAACATTGCATAACCGCTTTACCAGACTGCGCATAGGCATCACTGACGATACGCTGATTGGTTGGCAGACGATATCTGATGATTGCTGGCTCGTCATTGACGGTGGTCGTCCATCCAGTCACTTCATTACGGTCATTATAATTTGCACTGGTAGAGGTTGCCATTTTGCCAAATCCTGGCAGGTTATAGGAGACCTGTCTAAAACTATAACTCATCGCTGCACCCTCAGCGCCCTCATACTGACAGTTTAGCTTTTTTTGCAGTTTATCTTGTTTATAAACATAGCAGGTGGTCTCATCTGAGAACTGACCAACCCCGCAAAAACCTGCCGTTGCAACTGACATCATACCGACAAATAACGCTATCCTTTTCATAATCATTCCTCAATAATTTATAAATCCTACTAATGATGTTTGCCATCTATTTTTTGTATTGCCAAATACTAACCAATACCTTTTAGATAGTAGAAAATTAGTAAACAAATATCAACTAATATATTTTGAGAAAATCTTGAATTGATTTATCAGAGCTACTTTTAACATCAGTATTATTAAGAGTAGCTGTTATAAGGTAGTGCTATAAGCAGGATTTGCTATGATCGTGAATCTGTTTTTATAGGTATTGAACGGATGACTTACTTAAGGGTGACTTTGGAGTTCTTTAGTATGTGAATAGAAAGGTGCTGGGATAGGCTAAAGTATAAGAAATATAGGATAGGCGCTGCTTACTGCATGGTGCTCAATAAAAGGGATTTGTCCAAATTTACAGATTATCAAAAAGGTGAAAGTCTTAAAGCTGTGCTAGAAAAATTAATAAGCGGATAAAAACTCACTATAAATTTTATAAAAAATTACCCATCAAACAATTAAAAAGTTATCATCATGAATTTTTAATCACATGATAGTTTTTACAACGCATCAGACGCTTATGACCGACACGAGTTGGCAAACGCAGTCTAAGCGCTTAATAGGATTACCCAATGACCAACCGTGATCTCATCATCTTTGTGACACTCTCTTTTATGTGGTCACTCTCCTTCGTTTTTTATCGTATCGGCGTGCCTGAGTTTGGCTCATTGGCATTCGCCAGTTTGCGTGTGATATTCGCCGGATTGGTCATGTTGGTCTTTGTATTATTAAATAAGAAAAACAGAGTCGGCATCAAGGAGCATTGGAAAATGCTGGCGCTCGTTGGCTTGTTTTCAGCAGCGCTGCCTTTTGTGTTGTTCTCGTTTTCCGCGCAATCAGTGAACGCAGGCGTGCTAGCCGTGCTAAATGCTTCTGTACCGATGATGAGTGGTTTTATCGCTAGAGTCTTCTTTAAAGATAGGCTATCAAAAAAACAAGCACTCGGTTTGGTCATTGGGGTGATTGGGGTAATCGTACTGATGAGCGAAAGCTTGTTTGGTGGCGGCGAGCCAGGCAAAGGATTGATCGAAGGACTCCTACCGATGGGCTACGCGCTACTAGCCTGTGTAGGTTATGCGCTTGGGGCCAACATCACCAAGAACTATCTGTACGAAGTATCGCCAGTCGCTATCACTGCAGGCTCGCTCATTATCGGTAGTATTATTATGCTGCCTGTGGCTTTTAATGAGTTCCCTTATGGTAAAGATGTCAGCATAAAGGCGTGGGTATCCGTGATCTGTATCGGTGTATTTTCGACCGCCATTGCGCTTATCTTTATGAATCAGCTGATTAAAAATATTGGCCCGACGCGCGCCACCAGTATTACTTTAGTCATCCCAATTTTTGCTATTATTTTAGGGTATCTATTGCTTGGCGAGGCGCTAAATATACAAGCTATCATTGGTTCGATTGTGATATTGATCGGCACATATCTGTCATTAGAGCTATCAATTAAGAAAATGCTAAAGCCAAAAGACAAGACCCAGACGAACAGTATTTAAGGCTTAGTAAACAGTCTTCGTAGTAAACAGATACGAATATTTGTATAGGTGAATATTGTTGTATCTGTTTGTAAATATTGCTTGGAATAATGAAATCTATCCCCTATAAATGTAGGCGCTAAACGTAGATTTACTAATGATATTATAAGTTTTTCTAAACAGCATTCGATAATAATCAGTATGAATGATGGTTGCTATAACTAAAGATCATAAATAGCGACAATAACCAATAGGACAGATTATGGCACACGATATTTTATTTGAGCCTGTAAAAATGGGCACACAAACGCTAAAAAACCGCATTATGATGGCCCCACTGACACGTCTGCGTGCCGTTGAGCCAGGCGATGTCCCTATCACATGGGCAGCAGAGTACTACTCGCAGCGTGCAGGGGCGGGCCTTGTCATCACTGAGGCAACGCAAGTATCGTTTCAAGCAAAAGGCTATGCAGGCGCACCAGGGCTACATACTCAAGATCAAGTCACTGCATGGAAAGCCATCGTTGACAATGTCCATGCCAAAGGTGGCAAGATCGTCGTCCAGCTATGGCACACAGGACTTGTCTCACATGAAAGCGTACAACCTGAACGCCGTGCGCCAATTTCAGCCTCAGATGTCGATGTAGGTATCCGTACCTCATTGCGTGATAGTGACAACCAAGCCATTCGCGCGGATGCCACGCCGCCGCGCCCAGCCAGTCTTGATGAGATTCAGCAAGTGGTTACTGACTTTGCGCATGCAACCAAGTGCGCGCAGGAAGCGGGGTTTGATGGTATTGAGATTCATGGCGCGCATGGTTATTTGCTGCATCAGTTTTGGGCCGAGCATACCAATCAGCGTGACGATGAGTACGGTGGTAGCCGCGAAAACCGCGCGCGTCTAACCTTGGACGTGATTGATGCTTGCGTAGAGGCATGGGATGCTGATCACGTGGGTATTCGTATTTCACCACTTGGCACGTTCAACAATGTTGAGGGAGGCTACGAAGAAGACGATAACATTTGGCTGATTGAACAAATCAATAAGCGTGGTCTAATGTATTTGCATCTGTCAGAGCCAGACTGGGCAGGGGGTACGCCGTATAGCGAAGACTTCCGTAAGCGTGTGCGTGCTGCTTTTGATCAGACCATCATCGCGGCGGGTGGCTATGATGCGGACAAAGCTGAGAAGAACATCAAAGCAGGCTATATCGATGCGGTAGCATTCGGTCGTGATTATATTGCCAACCCTGATCTCGCTGAACGTATTCAAGAGGGCGCACCGCTCAACGAGCAGCATCCAGAGAGCTTCTATGGTGGCAGCACGGTTGGCTACACTGATTATCCGTTTCTAAAGCAGGCGCAGTAATCTAGTCATCAGTTTTGATGATTAAGTAATTACTGACGTATAAAAGAAGCCACCTGACGATAGCCGTTAGGTGGCTTCTTTTTGCGTAAGCGTTAAGGTTTATCAGAACGTCTTATTTAGTAGAAATGTTTATTCACATTGGTTTTTTACTTACCAAAGTTGCCGATCTGATAATCGCGAAAAGTCTGTCGTAGCTCTTCCTGCGTATTCATCACAAAGGGGCCATAACCTGCGACGGGTTCTCCAATAGGCTCGCCGCTTAGCAGTAGCAGTTTGACACCTCCCTGCGCGTCTCTAGAGTAGGTGAGCTCAATGCTATCAGTAGTCGAATGAGAGGGAGTTTTAGATTCTGTATTGATATGGATAGGCGCTGAAAACTGAATCAAGTCGCCCGCACTGACGGCTGTGCCATTGACCAGTAGCTGACCTTCTTGTATCAGTAGCAGCGTATTGTGTGTATTTGGAACTTGTATCGAGGTCGTGCCTGCGGTATGTAGCGCGACATCCCACATATTAATCGGGGTAAATGTCGTTGCCGCACCTGTTATACCGTGCCAGTCACCGGCAATGATAGCAACTTGGCCTATAATGGTTTGTTTCTGAGCGTCTTGATCATTGATATCTTGATCGTCTATCAACTCGATGATAGGTATGTCGGCCCGTTTGATAGACTGATATTTGGGGTCAGTCAGCTTGTGCTTACTTGGCAGATTGACCCACAGCTGCACCATACTGAAGATGCCACCGCGCTGCCCAAATGCCTCAGAGTGAAACTCTTCATGCAAGATACCGCGTCCAGCAGTCATCCACTGTACATCACCTTCTAAAATATCACCGCGCCCACCTGTCGAATCTACATGACTAATCTCACCTGCATAAGCAATGGTGACAGTTTCAAAACCTTTATGTGGGTGTTGACCAACGCCATGTGGCTGCATTTTATAAGCGGGGTTGGGTGAAAACGTTGTTGGCTTGGCATAGTCTAATAATAAGAAAGGATCAGTACGGCTATAATCAAGGTCTGGATTGTCATCTAGATGACTGATCAGAGTTTTTACAAAAAAGCCGTCACCTACCCAGTGCGACTCTTTTTCACCGTGAATGTGTTTAATTGAACGCATGGGTCACCTCATTAGTCTAATTAGAATTACTATCAATAGAAAAGCTATTATTAAGTAATACTACTATGAATATAAGAGTAGATTGTATGAGTTTTTATTACTATTTCATTCCTAGGGCTGTCAGCAGCGATTAAGCAAATGTTAAACACTTATAAGTGTCCATGATTAGACGGTCTCACCACTCACAAAACCACTTGCCCATGCCCACT
The DNA here is from genome assembly GCF_002863645.1 of Psychrobacter sp. MES7-P7E. NCBI lineage: Bacteria > Pseudomonadati > Pseudomonadota > Gammaproteobacteria > Moraxellales > Moraxellaceae > Psychrobacter > Psychrobacter sp. MES7-P7E. Next base: position 7,857 of record NZ_PJBU01000114.1, read on the forward strand.
GAAAATTATAACCACCAAGCCAGCCGGTCACATCAAGCACTTCACCGATAAAGTATAAGCCGTCTTGTAAATTGCTTTGCATCGTTTTTGAAGAAACCTCATCAGTTTTGACGCCGCCGCGTGTGACCTCAGCGGTACGGTAGCCTTCCGTGCCAGAAGGTTTGAGCTGCCAACCATTAAGGGTAATACCAAGCTCTGTGAGACGTTCGTCTTTAATATTAGCAAGCTCCGTATCTTTGATGTCTTCCCACAGATGCGTCTGTAGTGCTGCTAATAGCTTCTTGGGTAATGCATTATCTGTGTTTTCTGCCAATACGGTACGAATAAGCTGGCGTGGATGTGACTTTTTGCGAGCAAGTAAAAGCTCAGTGACGTCTATTTCAGGCAACAAATTGATACTGATGGTTTCCCCAGTCTGCCAATAGTTGGAGAGCTGTAGCATGGCAGGGCCAGAGAGACCACGATGGGTAAATAGGACGGGCAATTTAAAAGAGATACGCTCATTACTGGCAATAACTGGCAAACTGATACCAGCCAAAGCACGAATAAGATCGCCTGTTTTGTCAGTGAAGGTAAAGGGTACAAGGCTAGCGTCAGTTGGCACAAGAGTATGCCCGAACTGCTGCGCCAACTCATAGCCGATACCACTTGCTCCCATGGTCGGGATAGATAGTCCACCAGTGGCGATGACTAAAGACTCACAGCTATAGCCTGTTTGCGAAGATTGAGTGCCGTTCGCAATGTCTTTTTTACCAAGCTTTTTACTCGTCGTTAGATAAAAGCGTTCGCCTTTATCATGAGCAGCAGTTTTAACGTGATCAATCTGAGCATTAAGCTTTACTTGTACGCCTACAGCCGTGCATTCATCTAGCAGCATAGACAAGATATCTTGTGCCGAGTCGTCACAGAACAGCTGACCGTGTTCGCGTTCATGGTAGGCAATCTTATGCGACTCTACCATGCCGATAAACTCCCAACTTGGGTAACGACTTAGCGCTGATTTGCAGAAGTGGGGATTGGCACCAATAAAGTGCTCAGGCTCTACAAAGTAATTGGTGAAGTTGCAGCGACCACCACCTGACATCAAAATCTTTTTACCAGCTTTATTGGCATGATCCAAAACCAATACGCGGCGACCGCGCCGTCCGGCAGTCAGTGCACAGTACAACCCTGAAGCGCCAGCACCAATAATAACGACATCATAGTGAGTATGGTTTTGTGCATTGCGTTGATTAGTCATTGCGGTCTCGTAAAACGATGGGGTGAAAAAAGTATAACCAGGCCAAGCATTGTTTTTATTAAAAACGCGGCTGACATTTTGTTAAATGAAGCAGTATGTTTAGTGTAGCTATTGTCCATATTTCACTAAAGGTTACAAGGATTAAATGCCCTAAGCCATACGCTGTTACCGTGTGATCACAACCAGCTGTCATTTTAGTACTATCGTTATGATAGCTGCCCCTATAAATAGCATTATACGTACCAGTATAAGTACTAATATAATTATCTAAACATACAGATGTACAGTGAAATTGTTATGTTTGGCTTTTGATGTCTTGCAACGGTCACGCTTATTTGTCAAACTAACGATGAGCGTCACACATTATGGAAGATGACTCTTATCGCTTACATGGGGCGCGTCATAGACGTTTATCCGTGTAGGTCATAATAATTAAAAGGGACCCAACACTATGACTCAGAAATCATTTCCTATCTCAGCCGAGTTTATGGCTGCTGCCAATACCACACCTGAACAGTACCTCAAAGACTACGGACAATCCATCGAATCAACAGAAGCAAGTGATGCTTTTTGGGCGAAGCGCGCTGAGCTAATCGATTGGATAAAGAAACCGACCAAAGTCAGTAATGTCAATTATGACTTAGACGATTTTAGCATTAAATGGTTTGAGGATGGTGAGCTGAATATTTCAGTCAACTGTCTCGACCGTCACCTCGAAGAAAACCCATACAAGCCTGCTATCATCTGGGAAGGCGATCACCCTTCGTTGCACAAAATTATTTCTTTTAAAGAATTGCACGAAGCTGTCTGCCGCTTAGGTAATTCATTGCGCAAGCTTGGCGTTGTAAAAGGTGACCGCGTAACTTTATATATGCCGATGATACCGGAAGCCATGGTAGCGATGCTGGCATGTGCGCGTATCGGTGCGGTACATTCAGTGGTGTTTGGTGGTTTTTCTGCCGAGAGTTTGGGTAATCGCTTGATAGACAGTCGCTCAAAAGTTGTTATTACCGCTGACGAAGGTTTACGCGGCGGCAAGCACACACCGCTCAAAGCCAATGTCGATCACGCACTCGACATGGATGGCACTGAGAGTGTCGAAAAAGTCATTGTCGTTCATCGTACGGGTAACTCTATACCGATGAGTGGGCGCCGTGATGTGTGGTATCACAATTTGGTCGATGGTCAATCAGAGATCTGCGAGCCTGAAGTTATGAATGCCGAAGACCCACTATTTTTATTATATACTTCTGGCTCGACTGGTAAGCCAAAAGGTGTAGTGCATACTACAGGCGGCTATATCACCTATGCTATCTCAACGTTCCGTGATGTTTTTGATATCAAAGAAGATGACGTCTACTGGTGTACGGCAGATGTAGGCTGGATTACTGGCCACACGTACTCAACCTATGCACCATTGGCCAATGGCACGACAACGGTAATGTTTGAAGGTGTACCAGAGCATCCAACATGGGCGCGTATCGGTCATATCATTGATAAGCATGACGTGACTATTTTATACACTGCACCGACAGCCATTCGCGCGATGATGAAAGAGGGCGACGCTTTCGTTCGAGAGTCGGATCGTTCTAGTTTGCGTCTGCTAGGGTCGGTCGGTGAGCCGATCAACCCAGAAGCGTGGGACTGGTACTACAATGTCGTCGGTGATGGTAAATGTCCTATCGTCGATACATGGTGGCAGACCGAGACTGGTGGCATCTTAATGGCACCAATACCAGGCACGGTCGATCTCAAACCGGGCGCGGCAATGACACCACTATATGGCGTCAAACCAGAAGTCGTCGATAGTGATGGTGCGATTTTAGAAGGCCCTGCAGAAGGCAATTTGGTGATCAGTAGCGGCTGGCCAGGGCAGATGCGTACTATCTACAATGACCATCCACGTTTCTTAAAGACCTACTTTAGCGATTATCCGGGTCATTATTTCACGGGTGATGGCGCTCAACGTGATGAAGATGGGCATTACTGGATTACTGGTCGTGTCGACGATGTACTCAACGTGGCAGGGCATCGCTTGGGCACAGCAGAGATCGAGAGCGCCGTGGTTGCGCACCCTGCAACTGCTGAAGCTGCGATTGTCGGTATGCCGCATGAGATACGCGGTACCGGCATCTGTGCATTTATCATTCTAAAGTCAGGTGAAGAAAAGACCGACGATCTAAAAGCAGAATTAAAACGCCATGTGCGTGCCGAGATTGGACCAATTGCGACGTTAGATGCCATCTATATGGTTGATGCACTACCAAAAACGCGCTCAGGAAAAATCATGCGCCGTATCTTGCGTAACCTTGCAGCAGGTCAATATGTAGGACTGGGCGACCTATCTACGCTTGCCGATAGCTCAGTGATTAATGACTTGGTTGAAGAAGTCAAAGCGGGCCGTGGAGAGTAAGTCTGCTAACGACCCTGTAGTTTTAAGGATAGTTATTCAGTACTAGCCATTGATATTTGCATATCGAAGTTGAATAAAGGCCATGTTATCGAGAATAGCATGGCTTTTTTACGTAGACGATATTGATATTGGCTTATTTTGAAGGTTCAATAATGCTAACAAAACAATATTATTATTATATTAATTGGTGAGACACTCAGTACTTACTAGGCTAGCTAATTAATATAGTAGCGATTCATAAATACTTCATAAGGTCTACTGTCATCATGACTAATCATACTTCGTGCTCAACTGTTCTATCTGCCCCAAAAATCGCTATCATCGGTGGTGGCCTAACGGGATTGCTTACCGCAACACTATTAGAGCGCGCGTCAAACCAGACAGGCTCGTCATCTAACAGCCCGCAAATCACTATCTTTGAAAAATCACGTAGTGTAGGCCGTTTAGCGACCCGCTATCGCAGCGATAGTGAGACTGGTAAAAACTGGCAATGGTCGTTCGGCGCACAGTTTTTTACTGCGAAAACTGCTGACTTTCAACAATTTATCGCGCCTTGGTTAGATACAGGGTTGCTACAGCCGTGGTGTGCCGAAGTGGTTGAGTTAACGCCAGAAAGTGACAATGGTCAGTCACCTAATATCAAAAGCAAAGAGCAATGGGATGCAGTGCATGCACGCTACATTAGCACACCAAAAATGACCAGTTGGGGCCGTGAATTGGCCGCCGCGCTCAAGTATACGACCATAGTATTTAAGACCCGTGTCGCACCGCTCGCTCAGTATTTGCACCATCAAAACCCGCAGCAGTCTCAGCATCAGATCCAGAACCAGACTCATAATCAAGACAGCAAGCAAACTGAGCTATTTGACGAAACTGGCGCCAGTCTGGGCTGGTTTGATTGGGTTATTTGCACAGCGCCAAATGGTCAGGCGGTAGAGTTGATGGCAGATAGTAAGTTTAGTCAGCAAGACAAAATTACTAAACCGCAAATGCAAGCCTGCTATACGTTGATGCTTGGTTGGGATGATGTCCAAAAGCTACCTGAGACATTAAAGGGTCAGCTAGTACCGCAATGGGATGTCGCTTATTTAAATAGCGCTGTTCTCGATAGGATATTTATTGAGCATCAAAAACCTGCTCGTGATGAGCTACTACCAAGTGTCACCATTCATGCACGTAATGACTGGTCAGAAGCCCACGTCGATGACGATATTGAGTTGGTAAAAGAACAATTATTACAGGCGGCAAAACAAGCATTAAATTGGAATGAAGACAGCGCACCTAGCCAAACAGATTGTCATCGTTGGCGCTATGCAGCTACTATCGTAAATAAGGATGCTGAAGAGCTAGGCATCTTAATCGATGCAACCAAACAATGGATCGTCAGTGGTGATTGGTGTGCAAAAGGTAATATAGAAAGCTGCTATCGAATGGCGCAGCAAACTGTTAAGGCAATCATGTAAACTCGGCAAGCGTAATATCTATGCTCATTATTTTGCATTGTTTAACGATATTTAGGTTTAGCAAAACTTAGGCAAAAAAAGGCCCACAGAGGAGGTACTGTGGGCTGAGGAAAACGGGTCATGTATTAGCTACACAGGCCGTGGTCAAGAGTTGTTGTAATTATTGGTGCTCTCTACTGTTATTTATAAGGGTAATAATTATCAATACAATAGGTGGAGATATTTACTTAGCTATTTACATCTACTGATTTAAGTGTACAAGTGTTCTGGTACAGTCGCTATGATAGCGCAATTGAGTGCTGTCTGGCGGTTTTGGTTACAGTATATTACGTTGTAAAAATCCAAAAGACGCAAAGACTGGTATGAAGCACTGATATTTAGAGCAAGTAGCGGAGCTTTATGATGCAATCATTCATAAAGGCTCTCAATAATTTCAATACCTTATGTCGATAGAAGGTCATCTAGTCAGCCTTGATACCTTTCTTGATATCTTTCTTGATACCTTTGATAACTCAATCGCTGCAGAGATGGCATGACGCCTTGTCCGAAAAATGCTAAGCTATCTGCCATTATTATGTTCATATTAAACTGGGTTTGCCATGACTGACAGCACGCATTTGCATACGCAGGAAGAACCGCCAAGTTCGCAAAATACCAAGAGTATTTTTAACTTGCCTAACAACCTTACGATTGCGCGTATCTTGATGATTCCGCTATTTGTCGCGATTGCCTATTGGCCGCCAGCTATGGGTATTGGTATGCCTGCGATTTCAGACAATGTCATTGCGCGCGTTGGGATGAGCGAGTTTAGCGATAGTTTGTTGCGCCATTTATTATTGACTGGCGTCTTTATTATTGCCGCAATTACCGATTGGCTTGATGGATATTTTGCTCGTAAACTTAATGTCATGTCAGCCTTTGGTCGCTTTTTGGACCCTGTTGCTGATAAATTGATGGTAGCTGTAGCGCTCATTGTCCTTGTACAGTGGCATCCCAATATCATTATGGCGATAGCGGCTATCGTCATTATCTCGCGTGAAATCGCAGTATCAGCGTTACGTGAGTGGATGGCAGAGTTGGGTAAAAGCACTAGCGTCGCGGTATCTTATGTGGGCAAACTAAAGACCACGTTTCAGATGGTAGCGATTACCGTACTACTGCTTAATTGGCAGTCGCTTGAAACCATCGGTTATGTATTAATGGTCGCCGCTGTGATACTTACCTTATGGTCGATGATGATTTATCTAAAAGCTGCTTGGCCTTATTTAAAGCAAAGCGGTTAACTCCATAAGACAAAAGTAATCAGCGTAAAACTTAGACAATAAAAAACGCCAGTCGCATTAGCCACTGGCGTTTTTGTTTTTACTGATTATAAATCAGACAACTTATAGTGTGACCGAGTTGTTTTCGCCTAAGTTAGTCGCTTTTTTGCCATCCATTACTGCAGCAGTGGTCATCTTAAACATATTGACTACTGAGCTACCGCTTAGCCAGTATTCGGCACCATGTGGGACAACTTTGATTAACTGTACATTTGGATCTTCTTTACCTTGCTCATAAAAAGCATTATAAACTGGCGACCATAGCTCATCTAACTTCTCTTGGTCTTCAACCAGCTCGGCTTTACCGTTGATTGAGACATAGTTTTTGGCATCTTGACTGACATAAGCCAAGTTCACTTGGGGATTTCTCTCGATATCTTTGACAGTTTCTGTGGTTTTATCACCGATAAACCAAATCTCTTTTGCACCCAAACTGGTTTCGCTAGTGGTCATGGGGCAGGCATGCAAATGGTCTTCGTGGGTACGAGTGGTCATCATGGCGAATTTAACGTCTTTTACCAACTCTTGAACTTTATCGATGTGGTCTTGTCTACTCATAATAAGTGTCCTTTTTCATTATAGTGATTGAGTTTATGCTCATTGATTATTGTTATTGACTCAGTTTTTATTTCATTGAATCTCTAGTTTAGACGAGTAAGCATTTAACTCGCCGGCAACTGCTATCTAGAGTAACGATTAGCCGTAGGCAATTTATATAGATTGCCCGTAATGCGATGTGAGTGTTTGTAAGGACTATAAGGGTTGCGTAAAAATTGTGACACTAAGTGCCAAGTTTTTCTATTATAAAAAGCGATTGTGTAATGTCTGCAATTTGATAAGCAGGACTAAAAGGGCTGTTAGCAAGGTAATTGTAAGGGTAGTTAAAAACGCTGCTTAAAACGTGACTTAAAATAACTCAGAACAGTTATCTAGTAACTGCTATTTATAGCTATTGTTAGCTTGATAACTGACTGATTAACTAAGTAACTAACTGTACTTTTCAGCAATTTATTTGGTTTTGACCTGCTTATTATGGGGCTTCTTGTTATAATACGCGGACCATTTACTTTGCATGGCAGAGATGCCTTGATCTTACGGATTATGCCTTTATGATGACCATCGCCGGACAACCGTTTCTTACCGATTTTCAGACGCAGCAACTCATCAGTCAGTTTCAGCAAAAAACCGAGCTAAATGTCAGCCACATCCATACTCAGCAAGTTTATGTGCTATCACGAGAACTAAAAGGTGATGAGCATAAAAAAGCGCTGGACTTGTTTGGTATTAAAGAAGATACCCAACTTGCCGCCCCGCAAGACAACCAATTACAAGTCATCGTGAGCCCGCGTTTTGGGACGATTTCGCCATGGGCAAGTAAAGCGACCGATATCTTTAATAACTGTGATATTAAGATTAACCGTGTCGAGCGTGTCATTGTTTATACCCTAACCATCGATGAAAAAGCAGACGGCAAAGTGGGTGCAACGCTACCTAAAGCCGCTGAGCAATTATTGTTTGATCGTATGACCCAAAGCTTGGTTTACGATTTAAACGATGTGAATAAACTGTTCGATGATGAGCAGCCAGCATCACTCAATCATATCGACGTGATTGGTCAAGGTCAGTCAGCATTAGAATCGGCCAATACAGAGTTTGGTTTTGCGCTATCGAGCGAAGACATTGATTATCTGATGAATGCGTACGTCAATGAGCTCAAGCGTAATCCAACGGACGTTGAGCTAATGATGTTTGCTCAGGCCAACTCAGAGCATTGCCGTCATAAAATTTTTAACGCTGAGTGGACGGTGGATGGTGCAGTACAGCCAAAATCACTGTTCCAAATGATTAAGAATACTTATAAAGCCAATCCGCAAGGCATCTTGTCGGCTTATAAAGACAACGCTGCGGTAATGGCTGGAGCAGAGGGAATGCGTTTTTACTCGATTCCTACCGACGCCCAAGATGCTAATTCTGCCCATCCTTACGATTTCCATCAAGAAGAAATCGATATCTTAATGAAAGTCGAAACCCATAACCATCCAACCGCGATTGCTCCTTATGCGGGTGCGGCGACGGGCGCGGGCGGTGAGATTCGTGATGAAGGCGCAACGGGTCGTGGCGGTAAGCCCAAAGCAGGTCTCACAGGTTTCCACGTTTCACATTTACATATTCCAGAGCTTGCTGAGAAGTGGGAGCAGTCAGGTCAATTAAGTACGCAGGATTATGGTACGCCGGATCGTATGGCCACTAGCCTTGAGATTATGACGGAAGCGCCACTAGGTTCAGCCAACTTCTCAAACGAATTTGGTCGTCCAAACCTATGCGGTTATTTCCGCAGTTTCCAATTGGATACTTCAGCGGCAAAAGACGGTAGCCAAATGCGCGGCTATCATAAGCCAATCATGCTGGCAGGCGGTTACGGCAATATCAAACGCAATCTGATTGAAAAAAATGCAATCACAAAAGGCGATTTGCTAATCGTCCTTGGTGGCCCTGCGATGCAAATCGGTCTGGGCGGCGGTGCCGCATCGTCAGTCGATAGTGGTGACCTTGATGAAGGTTTAGACTTTGCCTCAGTTCAGCGCGATAACGCTGAGATGGAGCGTCGTTGCCAAGAAGTCCTTGATCGCTGTTGGGCACTAGCGGGCGATGATGTCGATGTAAGTAATAACAGTAAAGACGGCAACCCAATCGTTTCATTACATGATGTAGGGGCAGGTGGTCTGTCTAATGCTATGCCAGAGCTGGTCAATGACCATGAAATGGGCGCGCATCTGAACTTGCGTAAGATTCCATCGTTAGAAGCTGGCATGTCGCCAATGGCCATCTGGTCAAACGAAGCGCAAGAGCGTTATGTGCTAGCAATTCGCCCAGAGAGCAAAGATCAGTTCGATGCTATCTGTGCCCGTGAGCGCTGCCCATATGCCATCTTGGGCGAGGCGACGGATATCCGTCAGCTAATCGTTGATGATGAGCTATTAACTGAGCAACCAGTCGATATGCCGATGCAAGTACTGCTCGGCGGTACACCGAAAATGCAACGCAGCTTTGAGCGTACCGAGAGCACGTTACCAGCATTAGAGCTTGGCGATGTCAACTTAGCCGAGTCAATCACCGATGTATTGCGTCACCCAACCGTGGCGAGCAAATCGTTCTTGATTAGCATTGGTGACCGCTCTATCACGGGTATGGTCGTGCGTGATCAGTATGTGGGTCGCTATCAAGTGCCTGTGTCAGATTGCGCAGTAACGGCGTCAGGCTTGGTTGCGCTAGATGGTCAGCCAATGACTGGTGAAGCCATGAGTGTCGGCGAGCGTACGCCTGTTGCGCTGATTAGTCCAAAAGCTTCTGCGCGTCTAGCAGTCGGTGAAGCGATTACTAACATCGCGGGCGCACGTATTAATCAGCTATCAGATATCACGATGTCAGCGAACTGGATGGCCGCCTGTGGTGAAGACGCGGAAGATGCGGCGTTGTTTGACGCGGTACATGCCGTTGGCGAAGAGCTATGCCCAGCACTCGGTATCGCTATCCCAGTCGGTAAAGACTCGCTATCGATGCGTGCTAACTGGACAGATAATGATAATGGTGAAAACCAAGACAAATCAGTCGTGTCGCCAATGAGTTTGGTCGTGACGGCATTTGCCCCTGTCGTTGACGTCGCAAAAACGCTAACCCCTGAGCTAATCAATGGCGACAGCGCGTTCTACCGTATCGATTTGTCTAAAGGCAAGCTACGTCTAGGCGGTTCGATCCTTGCGCAAACGCTTAGCCAACTAGGTAACGACTGCCCAGATTTAGCGCAGCCGAGCGATTTAATCGATTTCTTTAACTTTATCCAAGCGGGCAATGCGCAAGGCGTCATTAGCGCTTATCACGATATTGGTGATGGTGGGCTATTAGCAACTATCGCTGAGATGCAATTCACCAGCCGCCAAGGTATCAAGCTGTCATTAACTGATGATAACTTACTCGGTCAGCTGTTCAGTGAAGAGCTGGGTGCGGTCATCCAAGTCTTGCCTGAAAACGTCGCCGCATTAATGCAATTGGCAGAAGAATTTAACGTCAGCGATATGCTCAGCCTAGTTGGTCAAAGCTCGGAAGAAGACAGCTTAATTATCCAAACGCCTTTGCACATGGGTAATGAAACTCTAAGCTTTAGCCGTAGCGAATTACAACAAGAATGGAGTCAGGTCAGCTATCAAATCGCGCGTCGTCGTGACAATCCAGCTTGCGTACAGCAAGAATATGACTTGATTAGCGATGCTAGCCATCAAGGTCTGATCGCTGCGCCAAACTTTGATCTCAATCAGAAAGTTGAAGAGCCTTACCTCAACAGTCGCGAGAATAAACCAAGAGTCGCTATCTTGCGCGAGCAAGGCGTCAATGGTCAGACAGAAATGGCAGCAGGCTTTACCCAAGCTGGCTTTGAAGCGGTCGATGTACACATGAGCGATCTACTGAGTGGTCGCATCAATCTACGTGACTTCGACGGTCTGGTCGCTTGTGGTGGCTTTAGTTATGGTGACGTACTGGGCGCTGGCTCTGGTTGGGCGAACTCTATCTTGTTCCATGACGAGCTACGCATGCAGTTTGTCCGCTTCTTTGCCCGTCCTGATACCTTCTCACTAGGTGTCTGTAACGGCTGTCAGATGATGGCTCAGTTAAAAGACCTCATCCCAGGTGCAGAAAACTTCCCACGTTTCGTCGCCAACCAATCGGCTCGATTTGAAGCGCGTACGGTCAACGTAAAAGTTGAGCGTACCAAGTCGATCCTGTTCAAAGGTATGCAAGACAGTATCTTGCCAATCGCGGTGGCGCATGGTGAAGGCTATGCTACGCTGAATAATACCGAAATCGACGGTATGGCAAACCACGGTCAGCTCGCCATGCGTTATGTCGATAGCCAAGGTCATCCAACCGAGACCTATCCGCTCAATCCAAACGGTTCGCTCGGCGGTGTCACGGGTCTATGTAGCACCGATGGTCGCGTCACTATCATGATGCCGCATCCTGAGCGTAACCTAAAAGCGTATAACCACAGCTGGAAACCAGAAGAGTGGGATGAGGACGGCGCGTGGATGCGTATGTTCCGTAACGCTCGTGCTTGGTTTAGATAGGCTAAGTTAGTTTAGAATATTATTGTAAGCATAAAAAAAGGTGGGCGTAATGCTCACCTTTTTTGTGTTTTGAGTAATGCTTTTAGAGTAACTTCAGTCTAGGCTTAGTATTTTCACTAATTAACTTGAACGTTATATCATCTAAAATTTGATAGCCAAAATCAATATTCTCATAAAAATTCCTACCTTCTTTTTCTAAGAGAACCTTAATAATCTTATTAAGTAGAATCGGTCGTTCACGTTCAATAGGTTCAGGTTCTAACTTATTATATCCTTGTTTACTAAACTCGATACAATTAGAACGATAAAGCCAATCAGTTAATAATCCATTAGTGTGTAAGTTATAGTTCATAGCTGCAAGAGACACTTTCCAGTATTTTTTATAGCTGATTAGATTCGGCAGATTTAGATTGTTTGGAGCCATAACTACAAATGCTTCTTTCGGCATTAAAAAACTGGAAGCAAACCTATCAGCTTCGTGCTCTTTGTCCTTCATATTTTCAAGTACATTTTTATCATCACTGTGCAGAACTAAGTGACCAAGTTCATGAGCAGCATCGAAGCGCATTCTTTCTGCTGACTTCGCTGTATTCAAAAATACTATAGGTCGCCCATCATGATAAAAAGAGAATGCATCAACTTCTTTTACTTCCATTGGCAAACGGAATACTGCAATACCATGTGATTCGAGTAGGGCAATAATGTTTTTAATCGGTAGAATACCTAATTGCCAATCGCCACGAAGTGTTAAAGCAGCTTTTTCAGGCTCATTAACCAAAGTATCAATATCGAAGCCTTGGAAAATGGGAAGATTAGATATTGTTTTGTCAAAATACTCCAAGGTTTGAATTGCAAACTCACTGTAAGCAAGTGCAGAGTTTCTGTACTGAGCTTTTATACGGCTATATGAACGAAAGAAAATTTGCTCATCTACTACTTGTGTTTTGAAAGTGGAGTTAAAGAAGTCAAAAGGTAGGTTTAATGACTCACTTAACTTAACTACTTTTTCGAAATCAGGTACTGAAGGTTTATTTTCGTTCAAATAATTTGAAATTGTAGCTTCGGTACATGACAGTATATTTGCTAGATCTTTATTTGTTTTCCCCTTTAAGTCTTTAGCTATTTTTAGACGGCGCTTATTGAATTCAGAGTTACTCTTCATTGCTCGCATTTTTATACCCAATTTCAAACGAGTCCTCGTTCACTGATTCATCAGCAAACTCACTCATATATGACTGAACCTCATTTTCTGAATCTGAAGAAAACATCAATCTACAATCATGGTCAGTTGGAAAAATTTTTCCATCATCCATTACTATATAAGACATTGGTCTTGCAAGTTCATAAATTAGACTTGGAGCATCATCCTGATAAATTTCGTGTTTTCTTGAAGGATAATATAGAACCCAAGTTTCTAGTTTCTCGCTAGTCATATTTCTATATTTATTTATATCAATTTTGTGTTTCGTCTCAATACCTTTTGAACAGTTGGAGGAAATCGGCAAATTCATATTACCTAAAGCGTCATTACTGGACATGATAATAATTTGAATATTGTTATCAACGATGGTTAATGTAGGTTGTCCTTGACCTCGGCTAAATTCGATTTCGTTAGAAATTAATTGTAGGGCTATGTTTTCCCCAATGTCACCCCAACGTGCTATACCGCTTGCACAGTTTACCTTAGTTTTCATATTGAAATTTTGATCAGCTTTTTGAATAGCATCGAAAATGACTTGAGGAGTAAAACCGAATTTATTCTTCAAAATTTCCACAGCTTCGCTATTGTTTATAAGCTCACCATCTGTGTTGCGGCTATCTAGGTCGCTGAAGATTTCATACTGTGGTGCTTGGTACATATTAGTTTCATCCATGTAATTTTTATAAATTATAACATCATATGATGTGTTAAAAAATAAAAATATCGATTAAGATCATTTTTTTATACAGAATGATTTAATCAAAATTACTTATCCTCTAAATGCTCTTCACACTTCAGCAGTCAACTCATAAATCTTATCACTTTCCATTACCCAAAAAAAACGGCACTGAAATCAGTACCGTTTTATCAGCCGTGATAATGTAAACCCTAACCACGACTCTTCAAATGCTAAATCGCCAAAATCAATCCCAGCTTAAAATTACCTTACCGCATTGTCCACTTTCCATGATATCAAAGCCTTCTTGAAACTCATCAATGTGCATGCGATGGGTAATGATTGGCGACAGATCAATACCGCTAATCAGCATTTGCTCCATCTGATACCACGTCTCCCACATCTCACGCCCATAAATACCTTTTAGGGTTAGCGCCTTAAAAATAATCTTGCTCCAATCCACCGTGGTGGTGTTAGGCAAAATACCCAAGAGCGCGATTTTAGAGCCGTTATACATGTTCGTAATCATCGAATCAAAGGCCTGAGGCGAGCCTGACATCTCAAGTCCGATATCGAAGCCGTGCATTTTCAAGGTATCGATAGCGCCTTCGATGGTTTCACCTTTGGCTGGGTTGATGGTCATCGTCGCACCCATTTTTTTGGCAAGCTCCAAGCGATAGTCACTGATATCACTGACCACAATATTACGCGCCCCTGCGAAGCGGCAAATCGCTGTCGCCATAGAACCAATCAGCCCCGCACCCGTAATCAGCACATCCTCACCAAGGACAGGAAATGAAAGGGCCGTATGCGTGGCATTGCCAAAGGGATCCATGATGGCTGCCATCTCATCACTGATACGCTCATCGAGTTTGATGACATTATCGGCAGGTATCACCAAATATTCGGCAAACGCGCCATCGCGGTCAACGCCTACGCCTATAGTATTTTCGCACACATGCAGCTTACCACGGCGGCAGTTACGGCAATGCCCGCAAGCGATATGGCCTTCGCCTGTGACTCGGTCACCTATTTCAAGATGCTTGACGCCATCGCCCATTTCACTAATGGCACCGACGTATTCATGTCCGATAATCATCGGCGTGTTTATGGTCTTTTGTGACCACTCATCCCACTTATAAATGTGTAAATCTGTCCCACAGATGGCAGTTTTTTTAATTTTAATTTTAACGTCATTGATGCCGACCGTAGGTTCTGGTATGTCTTGCATCCAGATGCCTTTTTCGGCATGAGCTTTAACCAGTGCTTTCATAGTTTTCTCTTATTTAGCTGTGTTGTACTTAATTATTGAATCTAGGGTGTGTCCTCATTTTAAAAATGGTGATAAAAATGAGATAAATTGCCGTCAAACGAGGAAAATAGTGCAGATAATATCGAGATATTGACCAACTATTTGACGATGTTTGGCAAAATTTAGCTATTTTTAGCCCATTTAGAGAACACTCGTTTGAATTGAGGACACGCCCTAGATAAATACCGAACGACGCTTAATCAATCACCTTCATTTGCTTGGCGACTTTGATAAAGGCGGCGATACACTGGTCGAGCTGCGCGCGAGTATGAGCAGCAGAGAGCTGCACACGAATGCGAGCTTCATTTTTGGGTACGACAGGATAGAAGAAGCCAATCACATAAATGCCCTCGCTAAGCAGCGCCTCTGCCATTTGCTGGGAGACATTGGCATCATAGAGCATCACCGCACAAATAGCTGATTCAGTAGGCTTGATATCGAAGCCTGCATCTTGCATTTGCTTCACAAAATAGGCGGTATTTTCATGCAATTGGTCTTGTAAGGCATTGTCTTGCGATAGCATGTCAAACGCTTTTACCCCAGCGGCAGCCACCATAGGAGGAATAGAGTTTGAAAACAGATACGGGCGTGAGCGTTGACGCAGCATCTCAATCATTTCTTTTTTGCCCGTGGTAAAGCCGCCAATAGCACCGCCAAATGCCTTGCCCAAGGTACCAGTGATCAGCTCAACATCGCCACGCAGATCAAACAATTCAGTCACGCCGCCACCAGTGCGACCGACCACACCTGCTGAATGCGATTCGTCAATCATGACCATGGCATCATATTTTTGTGCCAACGCATAAATCTCATCCATTGGCGCCACGTTACCATCCATTGAAAACACACCATCGGTGACAATCAAACGAAAACGCTGCGCTTGCGCCGCTTGTAATTGCGTTTCTAAATCTTGCATATCCGCATTGGCATAGCGATAACGCGCGGCTTTACACAGGCGCACACCGTCGATGATTGAAGCATGATTTAACGAATCAGAAATAATCGCATCTTCACTGGTCAGCAGTGGCTCAAAGGCACCACCATTGGCATCGAAACAGGCCGCATAAAGAATCGTATCTTCGGTATTAAAAAACTTAGAAATTGCTGCCTCTAATTGCTTATGCAAATCTTGCGTACCACAAATAAACCGCACTGATGACATGCCGTAACCTGAGTTTTCAATGGCTTTGATCGCCGCCTTTTTAATCTCAGGATGGTCAGACAATCCAAGATAATTATTGGCACAGAAGTTAAGCATCTCACGACCATCGGCAATCTTGATGAGTGCATCTTGCGGAGAAGTAATAACGCGCTCGTTTTTATACAGGCCTGCCTCGCGTATATCGCTGATTTCTTGTTGTAGGTGTTTTTGAAAGGCTTGATACATAAATATTCCTTTTTTAGTATTATTGGTGTTCGTTTGATAATAAAAATATTGAGACTGGTCATAGAACTAGGCTATCAAAGCCAAGTTATCAAAGCCATGCAGCATCCTAGCCATCATTAAAATCAACG
This sequence comes from Psychrobacter sp. MES7-P7E, assembly GCF_002863645.1. Lineage (NCBI taxonomy): Bacteria > Pseudomonadati > Pseudomonadota > Gammaproteobacteria > Moraxellales > Moraxellaceae > Psychrobacter > Psychrobacter sp. MES7-P7E. The sequence continues at coordinate 24,119 of NZ_PJBU01000114.1, forward strand.
ATAAAAACAACAATGCGGGAAGCCAACGAGATGGTGCGAACAGTGATACTATCTATAACCCTGTGAGCGGTGATTTTATCATTAGCCTATCGCAATAAATAGCCTAAATAGCTGGTAGATAAGCCTTCTTTTATAAAGTGATATAGCATTGTTTAGTTGTGATATTGGATTCATAGCGGCTTAGCTATGTCTCAAAACATAAGAAATCAACTTGCGCATTTTTATATACTTGATTGGTAAGTACTGTCTATCCAGTTATTCATCTTTGGGGCGCTTCTGAGCCTCAGCGATCAACTCATGAATCTTAGCGCTTTCTTTTAGCACACAAGCATCATAGGCAGAAAGTGGCTCAGGTTCTTGCTTACATTCCTCCTCCTGCTCTTGCTTGGCTTTTTCTTCTAGATACTTTTGTAGATCGTCTTGCTCATTTTTTTGAGAGTTATTCATGGCTTATGTCTCCTGATAGTCTGTATTCTTTAATAAAAATCATCCCGACCAGCATACTTCTTATTTAGCGCCTGCAATATCGCATAGGTCTCGCTATCCATATTACCCGTTGGCTGCTGAGCCCTAAAGTGCAGCTGAAACGCATAGACGACATCGCGACTGGCTTTGTCCCACGTATCAGTATCGTTGATTTGATAGCCATACTTGCGAAACGCTTGCTTGATTTCAGGTATCGTGGCCGACGCAAATCCATCTTGATTCATAAAGAATTGCTTATCAAATTCATCATACCAAGCGCCGATACCGTAATCGAAATACAGTCGCTCCCACGGGAACTTTGCACCAGGGTCTATCTTGCGCGAGGGTGCCATATCGGAGTGACCAATGATATTCTTCGGTGAGATGTCATAGCGCGTGGTGATATCTTGCACCAGTTGTGCGACTTTTTTAATCTGCAACTCATCAAATGCCACATAGTGCTCATAAGGGTGATAGTCGAGCGTGCCATTTTTTAGTGCGTCTCGATATTCAGGCTTGATACCGCTATTGACGATCTCGATACCGATAGAGGTATCATTTAATATCGTCCGTCCTGCAAAGCCGCCATCACCTGCATGCCATGCGCGCTCGCTCTCTGGTACGAGGTTATAGATTCTATTGTCATCGTTGTCTAATACTAAATAGTGCGCGCTCACATTGCCTGTGGTCAATGTCTTTATCGAGCGCTCATTATCAGAGACTGTATAGTGCAGGACGATGGTTTTGATGCGCTCGCTTTTGCCAGTTGCTTGGTAGCTATCGCTATCGATTACATACTGCGGCGTTGACGTCGTTACGCAGCCAACGAGCGATAGCATAGAGGATGATATTAATACTGATGCCAATGCAATCGAGGAAATGTTTTTTGCCATGAAATGCTCTATATAGGAAGAGTTGCGGTTATAGCTTCGTTTGCGTTTGCGTTTGCGTTTGATGCTACTGGTGTCTATCTCTCTCGACAGGTAAATGCTATTTGCCGTTAATTAATGACAGAATCAACGTTGGAATTGACTGCGATTTTTTTATAACCAATTGCCCCAAGCAGAATAAAGAATCCTAGCAAGACATAAGCATTAAATGACAGCGCTGCTGGTGAAAATGGTAGCAGTAATAACGATATAAAGACCACACTGATTAATACAGAGAGATAATTTAGCAAACTTGCCTGTTTCTTTTTTCGCTCATTGATGAGGTCAGCGGTCGTGACGTAAGCGAAGCCAACGGTTATACCCAAAGACGCCATTGTCACGATATCGAGTAGGTAGTTTCTACCCAGCCAAGGAGAGAGTAGGCACACCAAGCATATCAATATAACGGTCTTCTGCTTACTGAATTGGTTGTGTTTATCTGTAAATACGCTGGGCAATAATGACGTGTCGCCCATAGACTCTAAGAGTTTAACCGATGACAATATAAAGCCGTTGATACCGCTCATTATCGAGCCAATCATAGCGATCGATAGCAGCCAGATGCCAATGCTACCAATCCGATTGTCTATGCCTTCACCTGTCGCCCAGTGGCTGTCTTTGATCGCTTGATAGTCAAAGCTCATGTTTAGCGCGGTAAAGTAGTTGATTAAAAAGTAAAACAACACACCAGCGATGAGTGAAACTAGGATAATACTTTTGGTCTTGGTTTTTGAATCACTAATCGCTTTTGAAATCTGCGGTGTGGTCTCAAAACCAACATACGCCCACGGTATAACGGCCAAGATAGGTAACCATGCCAGACTGGTAATAGAGCCGCTAGACATATCAGTTGGCAGAAACGCTTGGTTCGTTGGTGTCATCCAAAGTGAGGCAAAAAACAGCGCGGTGACTGATAGAATCATAAAGAGGGCGATATAGAGTTGGATTTTTGCGCCGACTCGTACACCTTTTAGATTGATATAACTGAATAAAATAATAGCCGCGCTGCATAGAGACACTTCACTGGCGTAGACTTCCCAACCAGCAATCGTATACAGATAGCCTAATTGTAAGCCGCTAGGTAACAGATAGCGCAGTAGCAAAGCGACGGCTGATATATTGAGCGCGATAATAGAGATATAGCCTATCGTGACGCCCCAACCATAGATATAGGCATGCTTGCGATTGATGTATTTTTCAATCCAATAGATACCGCCTGACTCGTTCTCTGGCGTTTGAGTCAGCAAATTAATATAGGCACGCGCAACCATATAGATGGCTAAAGTACCGATAATAATAGCAACAGAAGAGCCTAATAGCTGTGACTGTGGCAAAAACAAATCGCCTGGCATGACATAAGCGCCCCAGCCGATGATCGCACCAACGCTAATCGCTATCGCTTGTAGGTAGCTGATACTTCCTGTCTGTTCACTCATGGAGTGCTCCTTCACGATCAAAGATGTAGAAGGAGAGAGTGTTTATTATGGAACTGACATAGAACATGAAAAACCTTGTGACGCCATTACGCAGGGTAGTGGCTATCTTTTATAAATAGAAAAGTCATATTAAAGGTTTTTGTTGAGTGTTACCTTTTCAATCCTGTTGGATTTTTTTAGCCAGAACCTTTTTCCAACTGTCCTCTAAACAGTCAATCGCGAGCCACGGTTCAATAGTATCTGCATCATATTTCTCTTTAGAATTGGCCAATTGCCATAACGTCTTTAATGTCGCAAACGGATAAGGGCGCTCAATCAAATATACGGGTAAATCAGCTTCTATAATGCCATCACGGACGACTTGGAAATACCAGCCAGAGATACCTTGCTTGCTGACCCATGCCGCGATATTTGGTACTTTGGTAAATTGGCCGATTTGGTCATTGATTTTGTAGCAGGGGCGTCGTGGTTGGACGATACGTAACTGAACGCTAGCATCATCATTACTAGTGTCTTGAACACTTTCAAAATCCCCACCGTATTGAAAAACATCACCAATACAAACCGTAGATTCGGTCATTTCAGGCAGACCATTAATAGCTTCAGTCGTTAGGTTTTCTCCTAGCGTACCGACGCGCACTTTCAGGCCAAACTCTGCATTGATTTTTGCATACGTCGCAGGCGCTAGCTGATGCACGGCTTTTAATGGGCCACCATGATGCTTACGGTCAGCTTGTTCATCAGTGGTTAAGCCCATAAAGTTGACGGTGACAGGAGATTTGATAGGTGCTTTATCAATGGCGCTCATTTCCTCACGGGCAAATGGCATAGATTTGCCAGCGCGAACACAAGTGAGGGTAGCGATATGTAAGGGCAAGTCTTGGTTAAAGTCTGTTAGGGTTTGCTCAGGCGATTTTGTTAAGGTTTGCTCAGGTGATGACGTGTTCGATTCTGCGCTCATAAGGTTTCCTAATAGGTAAAATGAATAGGCTAAGGCGGCTTAATTTTGACGGTTTAATTTTAGTGGCTAATAAATATTGATACGAAATGAGCTTATCTGTACTCAATGATGTATTTGATTATACTGGTTCATCACCATAAAATTTACATAAAAAAAGACCAGGATAAGTATTCTGGTCTTTTTGGCGGTACGTTTTTCAATGTTGAACGAATATCGTCACTGACAATCTTATTTGTTTTTGTTACGACGACCCGCAGTTTTCTTTTCGCGCGGCGTAGCAACTAGTTCAGCCAATTGCTCAGGTGATGACCATAGGCCTTCTAGGTCATAAAACTCGCGTGCTTGCGGCGTCATCATATGGACGACAACCGCGCCCAAATCGATCAACGTCCAATCAGAGTCGATGCCGCCTTCACGGCCAAGTGGCATAAAACCAGCTTGCTTAGCTTCAGCGCCGACGCTATCAGCCATCGCACGTACATGACGCTTTGAGGTACCATCAGCGATGATGATGCGCTCTGTTACGTCAGTCAAATCTTCTACATTCATTACAGTGATGTTCTTTGCTTTCATATCATCTAGAGCGCTTTGTACTAGGGTCAAGCATTCTGTTAGGCGTTCTGCAGTCATGGTGTTGGTCATAAATTTTAATCTCTTGAATCGTAAATATGTAAAATAAAGGGGTAAAACGTCAATTTGTCTTATCCGACTGATCATATGTCGTCAGTCACGCATAGAGACAGGATAGGCAAAATGACATAGATAAGGCGATTTTAACGGAATTGAGCAGCAGAATATAGCTGATGGGCGATAATATATTGATAAACAGCAGGATTTAGCCATTTAGCTAATGGATTAGATTCAGTATTGCTAATGATATCATTTATTGATGCTATAGATGCGATTTGCCGTTGAGCGACTGGCATTTTATTTGTTTGATCGTCTAATTTCAGTAGCTGCTCGCGTATTTGTGTGCTTGATACCGCAGTAATAGGTCGCGAATCTATATAAATGCGTCCTTGATTGGCGTTTTTCAAGTCAGTGTTATTTGGGTCAGTGTTATTTGGGTCAGGGCTAGTCGGATCAGTGTTATTTGAGTTTAAGCTATTTGTCGAGTGATGAATAGGTGGAGTTAACAGCTCGATAGGTGAGTCTGTTATATGGGACTGCAATGACAAAGGCAATTGCGATTTTAAGAAATTAACATCTTCCGTAGTCGCTGTACTATTTTTAGAAGATATAATACTGTCAGAAAATTTATCGCTAATGCCATCACTCACATCGGTACTGCTCTGACGATTAAATACCCATAGATTGACATGGTCAGTGAGACGCAATCCATCTTTCCATTTATCCAAACTATGGGCGCTGTCCATACCCATGATAAATATCAAACTGTCATTAGGATATTGCTGTCTTAATGTGCGTACGCTGTCGATCGTATAGACAGGCGGCGCTTGCCATAGCTCCAGCTCATTAATCTGTATCGGTGTATTCTCTGTCGCCAGCTTTAACATCGCTAAACGATGGTTAGGGTCTGTACTTTGCGTCTTAAATGGCGAGCGTGCATTGGGTAATAAGGACACATGCAGTGTGCGCTGTAGCTGCTTGGCTATTGGTAGTAGGTGCTTATAGACAAACATTGCGACTTCTAAATGACCATTATGTACGGGATCGAACGAGCCGCCAAGATAGGCACGAATGGCAGGTTCAGGTGTTTTTTCTTGAGGGCTGTTGCTCATATTTGGCATAAATAAATGTATAAAAGTAGGTATGGCGCAAGTAGTCGTTGATGCACTTTGCTCTTTTACTGGCTGGCCTTTTTAGGGTAAATAACTTGATGATAGCGCTATTGTAGAGGGCAGACGAGCATCTGTCATCATTGTCTGACCCTCCAGTACCAATAAAAAACCGACCATCATAATGATAGTCGGCTTGGTATAGGACTTTAACGGGTAAGTATTACAGCAATTAAATTAGATCGCTATACGCTTGGATAGCGGTTAACGCGATGGTATAGACAATATCGTCGACCAAGGCACCACGTGATAAATCATTCACAGGTTTATTCAGACCCTGTAGCATAGGGCCGACACTGACGACGTTGGCACTACGCTGTACTGCTTTATACGTCGTGTTACCAGTATTGAGGTCAGGGAAGATAAAGACGTTGGCTTGTCCAGCGACAGGTGAGTCAGGTGCTTTTTGCTTACCGACGCTCATGACAGACGCCGCATCATACTGTAGCGGGCCATCGACCTTGAGGTCGGGTGCGCGCTCACGAACTATTTGGGTTGCACGGGCGACTTTTTCGACATCTGCGCCTGCGCCTGATGAGCCAGTAGAGTAGCTGATCATCGCAACTTTTGGATCGATACCAAAGGCAGCAGCAGACTGTGCTGATTGAATAGCAATCTCAGCCAGCTCTTCAGCGTTAGGATCTGGATTAATCGCACAGTCACCATAGACGACCACTTGCTCAGGCAACAGCATAAAGAACACTGATGACACGAGTGAGTATTGCGGTGCGGTCTTGATTAGCTGGAATGCTGGGCGTACTGTATTGGCAGTGGTATGAATCGCACCTGAGACCAGACCGTCGACTTCGTCTAGTTGGAGCATGATAGTACCTAGATAGACCGTGTCTTTTAGGTATTCAGCAGCGACTTCTGCAGTGGTTTTGCCTTTACGGCGCTCTACGACAGCAGCGATATATTTGCTCATATCGAGGTTGTCAGGATCGATAATTTCTAACCCTTCAGGCAGCGTTAGATCACGGTTTTTGGCCACTTGCTCAACGTCACTACGTTTAGCAAGTAATACGCAGTTGGCGATACCACGACTCTGACAGATACAGGCCGCTTCGACCGTACGTGGTTCCGCGCCTTCTGGCAGCACAATACGTTTTTTGGCGTGCTGTGATTTTTTGACCAACTGATGGCGAAATGCTGATGGTGACAGACGCGGCTCATGATTGCGGCTGAAGTATTCTTTAATCCAGCTCAGATCCAAATGCGCTGCCACATAACGAGCCACTTCATCAGCACGTTCTGTATCATCACTCGGAATCTCAGAGCTCATGTGCATCAGACTCTGTACTGTCTCGTAGCTGTCGCTTTCGACACTCATGACAGGGATGCCAGTTTTGAGCGCTGACTGCCAAAGCTCAGCAACTGTATCGCTTGGGGTAATGCCACCTGTCAATACTAGACCTGCCAATGGAATTCCATTGATACAGGCCAATCCAGCGGCTAATAGCAAGTCATCACGATCGCCAGGCACGACCATTAACGTACCACGCTTAAAGACTTCATTGACGCGCGCCACTGAACGAGCGGTTAGGCTGATACGATTGATACGTCGTGTCTTCGCTTCGCCAACATTTAGCCAAGTCGCATCGAGCTCTGTTGCGATATCCCATGTGCGTGGCACAGATAGAGAGTTACTAAAAGGCACTACCCCGATAAGACGGAATACTTCGGTATTAAACGAAGGCGATAGACGCTGAACCTCTTGCAGGAAGTTTGGATCTAAGCTGACAACGGCCTCACCCGGCGCGACAGGTTGATTATCAAACGTGTTCGGCACGTCTTGTACCCGCATCAATATCACACCCAATGTACGTGAATCGATGACACCGCCAAACTCACGGGCATGGACATCCAGTTTGTCTGCTAAATAAGCAGGTTTGCTGATATCAGCGGTACTGACAAATATAATCTTGGCGTCTAGCGCGTGAGCAAGTGCACGGTTGATTTGTGAAGCATAAGAGGTCTCAGTGGTTGGCACCAGACCTTCACAGATAATCACGTCATGACCATCATCGATCGTATGAAAATTGGCAATCACTTCTTCCATCAAGTCATCAAGATTGTCATCGCCTAGCATACGCTCGACGTGTTGACGGCTGATAGAGTCAGGCGGATTTAGTCCAAATGCGTGCATGGTCAATGCGCTTGAGCTGTCTAAGCTGTGCTGTTTGTCTAGCGTATCATCTTGCAAAAACGGCTTCATAAAGCCCGCTTTGATACCGTTATAATCAAAGGCACGAATTAGCCCTAGCGCGGCTGATGTCACACCGATACCGCGACTAATGGGAACAAGTAAAATGGTTTGCATAATGTGTCCTACAATTTATTTTATTTTAGACGTCGAGTCATTTTGAGCAGCATAAGCAATGCAGTATAGAAATGCCAAGCGCTTTATCTTATTTGTTTTCAGCTTTTTAAAAGCGTTTAGAACGATAAGCGCTAGGCATTATAATCAATCGTCTTATACTAATTTCAATGCTTGACGAGTCTCTTGAGCGATACGGTATTCTTCATCTGTAGGAATAACCCACAGCTCGACACTGCTACCTTCTGCTTGGAAGCTGCCTTCTTGACCACCGTACAATCCAGTGTTCTTTTCAGCGTCCATCTTGATACCGAAATGACGCATGACGGCTAAAATACTTGCGCGCGTGGTGACAGAGTTTTCGCCGATACCACCAGTGAATACAATACCGGTAAATTCAGGCAGTGCACAGCTTAAGCTGGCGAGGTATTTACCAGCGCGGTAGCAAAACATCTCGATGGCGAGCTGCGCATCTTTATGGCCTTCGCTCGCGGCTTGCTCAATAGTACGCAAATCATTTGATAGGCCAGAAATACCAAGCAGACCGCTTTCACTATTCAGCATCTTATCCGTTTCTTCTAGACTAATACCGAGCTGACGTTTCAGATGCATATGTAAGCTTGGGTCGACATCGCCGCTACGTGTGCCCATCATCAGTCCCTCAAGCGGGGTCAGGCCCATGCTGGTATCGAGACTTTTGCCATCATATACGGCAGTTGCTGAGCAACCATTGCCTAGATGCGCGGTAATCCAACCATGAGGACCTTTCGCTTCAGTGATTTTGCTAGCACGTTCTGAGACATAAGCATGAGACGTACCATGGAAGCCATAACGACGGATTTTGTGCTCTTCGTATAGATATTTTGGTAACGCATAGCGGAAGGCGACCGGTGGCATAGTTTGGTGAAAGGCGGTATCAAATACCACAACTTGTGGAATGTCAGGATAAATAGCTTGCACCGCTTCAATACCCAAAGCATTTGCAGGGTTATGCAGTGGAGCCAATATCTTTAGACGTTTTACTTCCTCTAACGCATGTTGATCAACACGAACAGCTTGAGAGTATTCACGGCCGCCATGTACCACGCGGTGCCCGACTGCGATAAAGTGATATTGCTCTAGTAGCTCTAGAATTTTTTGTAAGGCGAGTTTGTGACTACCACCAGGAATAGAGATCTCTAACTTATCGCCATTTAGCGTGGTGTGTTTGATACGCGCTGTATCAAGACCTAAGTTTTCGGCAAGACCGGTGATACGAGTAGAGTTGTCATCGCTGATCAACGCGTATTTGATAGAAGACGAACCGCAGTTGAGGACTAAAGTGGGGCTAGTTAGGGTTGATGTTTCGCTGTTCTTATCATCAAAAGTGGTACTTAGGTTGGCGCTCATACTCTATCCTTAGATTGGTTTTTATAAAGGGCAAATCAATTATATCGTTCGTTCGATACAAAAAAGACGTCTATTGCCACGTCCTGTTTTATTATCATCAAATGCTACATCGCTGATATCTCAAATGCTGTAGTAAAGGTCACTGAGACATGATGTCATTATTATATGGAATTGATGAAGTTGATAACCGCCGAGTAAATGAAAATCAGCCATATCTATGCTGATAATATCAAGCAAATATATTGGCGATTTTGTTTATACTTGGGCTACTGTTTCTGACAGTGCTATGCATCCATGCTCATGAGGTAATGCGTATGCATCTCAGGCTAACATCCTATTACCGCCGCAAACTGGGAATATAATGTAACACATTTTTGTTTCTACACCACGACAGGGGTAAGGTTTAAAATGTATGATTAATAAATGGCTAAATATGAAATAAATCAATTATATTCAGTGAGTTATAGAACTGTAAGTGGATAACTTGTATGGGCTACATAGCAGGGCTATGACTCACGAAATTGTAAGAAATGTTGTCGATACACTCATGTGTCATACATTCATATCTAAGCTCGCAGACGATATTACTATAAAAATTCGACTAATGTTTTAGAAAATATCCAACATCACGCAAATTTATTCACCAATCATATTCAGTATTCGTACAGCTTTATGTAATAATGCTATGATGAAAATGGTCATAACGACAGTGCTTTCGTTGCTGGTTTGGCTGTCCATCTATTTTTTATTTATCACGATTTACTATCGTCATTATGCCGTCGTAAGCTCATAGGTTATCTATTATATGTCTACTATACACAGTCCCTCAGCAGCTAAGCATGCTCGCTCGTTTGCTCGTACCAGTCGTCAGGCTGTTGCCACCTTATTTATTGGCAGTGTAGTTATGCTAGGATTCTCAGGCTGCGGGCAAAAAGGCGATCTATATCTGGCAGATGCTAGTAATCAAACGATAGAGGGCAGTGCGTCTGTGCTTGATAGTACTAGCCACCCACAGGATGCAGCCTTTGCAGGTATCGACGATGACAATTATCAAAAAAACCGCTACCTAGAAGAGCAAATGGTGCTACCTGAGCCTAGTACTGATCCCAACGACTATTAATTGCTAAGCTAAGCCAATAGTTAGCGGTTAGATGCTTGTTAATTAACAATTTAACTAATGGTCGATTATTTACTACTGAATTGGCTAAGCAGCTTTGCTACCTAAATTTAAATTTCACCCTTGTTAATCTGATTATATTAGAGATGTTTATATGAGTCATTCTGAACTACCTGCTGACTTAACCGATTCTACTACTGGCGAATCCGTTACTATCCAAACTGAGCAAGGGCTATATGTTGACCCGAAAGCGTTGAGTGCTCACTTGCCAGCGCTAAGCTATCGCGGCGATGCATTGTATATGGAGCAGGTCAGTATTGATGAGCTAGCAAAACAATATGGCACACCATGCTACGTGTATTCAAAGCAAGCAATATTGGATGTTTATCAAGCTTATACTGATAGCTTCGCCAGTCTGAATCATCAAGTATGCTATGCCGTAAAAGCAAACTCTAACCTTGCCGTGCTTGGTGTCTTGGCACAGGCAGGCGCTGGGTTTGACATTGTCTCTCGCGGTGAGCTTATGCGTGTGTTAGCGGCAGGTGGCGCAGCATCACGTGTGGTATTCTCAGGCGTTGGCAAAACATACAGTGATATCGAGTATGCGCTGACTCAAGGTATCGGCTGTTTTAATGTTGAGTCTATTAGCGAGCTGACTTTAATCAATGAAGTGGCAAAGTCACTTGATAAGCCTGCGCCAATCTCGTTACGCGTCAACCCTAACGTCGATGCCAAAACCCATCCATATATTTCAACAGGTCTTAAAGACAACAAGTTCGGCATCACTCACGAAGACGCACTAGCGGTCTATCAGCAAGCGGCCGATTTATCACATATAGATATCGTTGGTATTGATTGTCATATTGGCTCGCAGTTGACTGAGGTAGAGCCATTTGTTGCAGCGTTAGATAAAGTTATTGAGCTGATACATAGCCTGCGTGACGCTGGTATTGAGTTGCAGCATGTTGATTTGGGTGGTGGTTTAGGTGTGCGCTATATTGATGAGACGCCTGTGTCTATCGATGAGTTTGCCCAAGCATTATTGCCAAAACTTAGCGAGCTTGGTTTGACTGTGTTCTTTGAGCCAGGTCGTAGTATCGTTGCCAATGCTGGCGTGCTATTGACTCAAGTTGACGTACTCAAGCCGACTGAGCATAAAAACTTTGCTATCGTTGATGCCGCTATGAATGACTTGATTCGTCCTGCTTTATATCAAGCTGAGATGGCGGTGATTCCAAGTGTACTACCTAGTGCCGGTATCGATACAGATGGTACACAGCCGTGGGATATCGTTGGCGCGATTTGCGAGACGGGTGATTTCTTGGCAAAAGACCGCCTACTGTCATTGGCTACAGGCGATGTACTGGCCATCACAGGTGCAGGTGCTTACGGCTTTACCATGAGTAGTAACTATAACTCACGCCCACGTGCTAGCGAAGTGATGGTGTCTGGCGATAGTCATCAGCTTATTCGCAAGCGCGAAACGATTGAAGCATTATATGCAGATGAAGCATTGTGGCAGGGTAAATAGTATTATAAGAAGCTTTGATGGATGTTGATATGGTCATCGATGGCTGTTTTAATTAAATAGCTTTTTGCTCATAGCTTTATTGATTGAAGAGAACCTATTGTGATAATGACAATGGGTTTTTTTATGACTGGATTTTGAGGAAAGTGTTTTTTAATTAAAGCTGATTCTTAATTGAAGGCAACACCAATCCCAAAAATTAGAGTAGCAAGGAAAACGAGTGCAAGTACTACTCACTGTAGACTAAACAAGTTTGACACCGCTAATCGTATTTTTGGGGATTGGTATTATTATGATTGTATCTGACAGCGTGCTAATATAAGGCATACATAAAAATAGGATAGGACATCAAAGATATGCTAATAGAGTTTACTAAAATGCATGGGTTGGGTAATGATTTCATGGTCATTGATTTAGTGACCCAGCGCTTAGATTTGACCAAGGATTTGGTGCAGTTATTGGGCGATCGTCACCTAGGCATTGGTTTTGATCAATTGCTCGTGGTTGAGCCACCCATGCGCCCTGATGTCGATTTCAGTTATCGTATCTTTAATACTGATGGCACCGAAGTCGAACAATGCGGCAATGGCGCGCGTTGTTTCGCACGCTTTGTGCAAGCACGTAAACTGTCATTTAAGCAGCGTCTACGCGTTGAGACGGCCAGCGGTATTATTTCTCTGACCACTGATCGTTACGGTTGGGTAGATGTCGATATGGGCAAACCTAAATTTGAGCCAGATGAGATTCCATTTAGCCCAAGAGCGACGACCAAAATCCAAAACACCTATCATCTTGATGTAAATGGTACGCCTGTGCAGCTGTACGTTGCCAATATGGGCAATCCGCACGCTGTGATAAAAGTCGATGACGTACTCGATGCTGAGGTCGAGACTCTAGGCAAGGCAATTGAGTCGCATCCGGCATTTCCAGAGCGCGTCAATGTGGGCTTTATGCAAGTGATGAATCAGCGCCATATTCGTTTGCGTGTGTACGAGCGCGGTGTGGGTGAGACGCAAGCTTGTGGAACGGGCGCGTGTGCAGCAGTAGCCGTTGGTATACGTGAAGGCTGGCTCGATGAGGGTGAGGAAGTTCGCGCGCAGCTCTATGGTGGCAGTATGATTATCAAATGGCAGCCAGGCTATTCAGTCACGATGACGGGTCCGACCGCTTTCGTCTATGAAGGTGTATTTAGTCCAGATGGCCTGATGGCACAAGCGGGACTTAAACCCAATGCTGAAGGCTGATAACTGTTGTTAGGCCAATCGTATAAATGCCAAGGATGGTTCTAGTATGGCTATGTCTAATAATAAAGGCAATCAGGCAGCGAACTCAGCACCTTGGCTATCTACTGAGCTGGCCGCCAATATAGAGTCAGACGCTGCCTTACGAGAGCTACTCGCACCTGTGCATCGTTGGCTCAATACATTGTCTGTGCGCAACCATTCGCCGCATACTCTGACCGCTTATTTTGCTGGTTTGAATCAACTGGCGTTATTTTTGCGTGGTAAGCGTTTGACATGGACGCGCTGTGATAAACGGCAACTTGCCCAGCACATCAGTCAACGTCTTGATGAAGACAAGTTAGCGCTTGCCAGTGTCCAGCAAGAGTTGTCTGCGATTCGGCATTTTTATGGTTGGATGATTGAAGAAGAGTTAGCACGTATCAACCCAACCACTGGCTATCAACTTAAACGTAGTCCTAGACCGCTGCCTTCTATCGCTGATGTCGATTTACTGACTCAACTACTCGATCAAGAGATTCCTGATACGCCAGAGCAAGCGCGCTTATGGTTGCGTGACAAGGCCATGTTTGAATTGCTTTACAGTAGCGGCTTGCGTGTTGGGGAATTGGTCGCACTCGATATGGCAGATGTAGATTTGTCTGAGTTACGGGTACGAGTCACGGGTAAAGGAAATAAAACACGCCTAGTGCCATTAGGGATAAAGGCTGCAGAAGCGATTAGTCGCTACCTACCGCATCGTAACCTGTGGGTAGAGCAGATGGATAGCGCATTATTCATCAGTGAAAAGCTTGGCACCAGATTATCAACACGGGCAGTGCAGCAGCGTTTAAAAGTCGCTGCCACTCGTGCAGGTATCGCACAGAATATGTATCCCCATCTATTGCGTCATTGTTTTGCATCACATATGCTGTCAGGCAGTGGTGACTTGCGCGCCGTACAAGAGATGCTCGGGCATAGTGATATTAGCACCACGCAAATTTATACCCACGTTGACTTTGCAAAATTAACGCAGGTTTATGATCGTGCCCATCCACGAGCAACTCATGCTCAAAATGAAGACTCGCTCTAGCAATTAGGCACGAAATCCACTGAATTCCATAATCTATGCCAAACGATGGCAATCAAAAATAGGTAGTTTTTGGCGGCCTTGCTCTTGCGCTTGTTTGTCTAATGACGCCATGATGACGGCATATTGTTTATCCAGTCCACTATCGTCATAGCTTGCGATAACACTACTATCAAACGCTGTAATAGCTGCATGTCCCCATGTCTGACGCGTACTACCATCTTTATAGAGATGATCACCACCTTGCGCTGCGCCAATGACCATACATTGACTATCTAGAGCACGCGCTCGTAACAGCAGCGACCAGTGCGCTTGCCCAGTTAAGTAAGTAAAGGCAGAAGGGGCACTCAATAGTTCAGCACCTGCTTGTCGCAGACGCTGCGCCAATGCTGGGAAGCGCAAATCAAAACATACCATCATGCCGAGTTGATAGACTGTATCGCCTACTGCTAGTGGCGCAATTACGGTCTGCGTACCCGGCTCAAAGGTCGCCGCTTCGTTATAGCTGCCATGCTTATCGGCCACAGTTGCGGTAAACAGATGAATCTTGTCGTAGCGTGCGACACGGGTACCATCTGGTGCAAACAGCTGGCTCACTTGGCGCAATCTACCATCAGGAACGACAGTACCATTAGGGCGATAATGGCAGGGTAACGAGCCTGCTAGTACATGGATACCAGCGGTGCGGGCGTAGTCTGCTATCGTCGCTGATAAGTCGTCAAAACGCTCAGCAGTAGCAGATTGCTGCCCCATGCTGCAGCAGTTCTCAGGCAATACAACAAGCTCAGCCCCTCGGCCTTGTGCATCTATGATAGCGGCTTTGATATCTGCTAAATTATCCTCAACATTCTGCTGGCTGTTCATTTGAATAGCAGCGACGTTAAGTTGATGGTTACTTGAATTCATGACAATATTCCTATTGGGTATGAGCTGTATTGGTCATTTGCCGTAATTTATTTATTATAATATTTTCGCGGTAATGAACAGACTGCTCGTATTTATGGATTGCTCATCCTTGTCAAGATGGTAGTCTACTAGCGATAGCAAACCAAACGTATCCGGACAAAACATAAATTATCATAGCAAAATTGTGGCAAAAAATGCTATCGTCATGTCCTGATAAGATTTATGTCGTTACCTTTACTGACAGAATAAACACAATATCACTAAGATCGGAGTGCAATAAGCCGCCCATGAGTATGTCGTTCGGATTGGCGACCACGCTGAGCAACTCACAAAAGCTAACACCGCAAATGCAGCAAGCCATAAAATTGCTGCAGCTCTCTAGTCTTGAGCTCGCACAAGAGGTTCAGGCAAAGCTAGATAGTAATCCATTACTTGAACGTATCGAAAACGATGACGAATACGACAGTGGTGACGATGAAATAGAGGAGTGGAGCGAGCCGTTGACGCTTGATAGCTGGAATCAAAGTAGCAGTGACTCATTTGACTCAGTACCTACTACCAGTACAGAGTACAGCGGCGATAGTAGCGATAGCTTCAGTGATAGTTTGGATAAGTTACAACAGCCTAATATCGATGATAGTGCAATAGATGTAGATAGCTATAGCAGTTCTGATGCCGATAGCTTTGATATAGGTAGCTTTGACACGGGTAACTATGCCTCCACCGCCACGGGCTCTGGCAATAGTAGGGGTGATGAAGATTTTGATAGTTACCAAGGCGGTACTTCGTCCACCATTCAAGATCATGTGCGCTGGCAGCTGAACTTTAAGCGTCTATCAGAGGCCGATACGCTGATTGCAGAGTATTTAATAGACTCCATGGATGACATGGGCTTTATTCGAATTGATATAGATGAGCTGCTACAGAGCTTTGATACGATGGCAAGTTTCTATCAATGGGATGAGCGCGTTGAAAAAGAAGAAGTCTTGACGGTATTACGTATTATCCAGTCCTGTGATCCAGTTGGCGTAGGGGCGCGTCATTTAAGCGAGTGCTTATCGATTCAGCTATCTAAGCTAGATGCCCGCACCGAATACCTACAAGAAGCCCAAGCGCTGCTATCAGCGAGCGAGCATTTAGTCAGTAATAATATTAAAGCACTGACTGAACGCACAGGGCTTGTACCAGAATACATCACACCTGCACTTACGCTACTACGTACCTTGAACGCTTCGCCAGGGCTGCTGTTTCAGTCTAGCCAGCCTGACTATGCTCAGCCGCCTGAGAGCTATGATATTCCAGATGTGTTGGTCACACCTATTAGAAACAATAAGGCGACAAGTAACTCTGAAGCAGAAGAAGATGGTTGGTATGTACGCCTCAATCCAGACACCCTACCAAAGCTACGCGTAAACCAAGAATATGCCAATCTAGTCAAGCGCGGCGATGACAGCCCTGACAATCAATATCTGCGCGAAAACCTCACCGATGCTCGACTGTTTATTCGTAGTATCGAAGAGCGCAATCAAAACTTACTCAAAGTAGCGACTAGCATTGTACGCTATCAACAAGAGTTCCTGCAGCATGGTGCAACCGCCATGCAACCCCTAATATTAAAGGCAATTGCTGAAGAAGTTGACTTGCATGAGTCGACAGTCTCACGCCTTACCACCAGTAAAACCATCTTGACGCCGCAAGGATTGTTTTCTTTGAAACACTTTTTCTCCTCTCACGTAAGTAGTGCTGATGGAGATATCTCATCGACCGCTATCAGTGCCATGATCAAAAAGCTCATCGCTGACGAAGACCCCAAAAAGCCATTATCAGACAGTCGTATCAAAGATGAGCTGTTAGCAGATGGTATCGATATAGCCAGAAGAACCGTCGCCAAATATCGTGAAGCAATGAATATTGGCTCGTCTACTCAGCGCAAACAGAAATATTAATTATCTAAGATCATCTTTCTACAAGGTTAATGGCTACCTGTCTGTATAGTGTAAACCAGATATAAAAAATAAAATTTTTTGATTATATAGAAACCAAGTAGAAATAATAGGTATTGTTACACTTAATTACAATTTAACAGCTTGCTACTGAGCGATTTTCATGACAAATTAGAGTCATACCAACAACGAACACCAAACGCCGATTTATAGTATTTATTTACAACTAATAAAGGAGACGATAAAAGGATACGTCGACACATTACTAGAGGCGTTGGGATAGTTAGTGGTAAGGCAGGATGACAAGAGCAAGAATGCTATCTCATCTGTTGATTGTAAGTTACAAATAAAAGGACAACAATATGAATGTTTCTATCAGTGGTCATCATATCAGCGTTACAGAAGCTATGGACACAGCAGTACGCGAGAAGCTTGAAAAAGTAGAGCGTCACTTCGATCAGATACAAAGTATTCAAGTGATTTTATCGTTAGACAATAGCGGTGCTAGCGACGGCGGTAAAAAGAGCCATAAAGCTGAAGCAATTATGCGTGTCTCGGGTCAAGAAATGTTTGTCCAAGCGTATGAAGATGATATGTATAAAGCCATTAACGAGATGGCAGACAAGCTAGATAGACAAGTACGTAAATATAAAACCCGTCAAGAGCGCAAAAAGACTCAGGGTGCAGGACGCGATAGTCGCTATCAGGATCTAACCCCTGCAGAAGCAGTACCAGCAGCATAGTTCGAGTCTAAACTTTGAACATTATCGTTACAATCTAGTGAAAGTAGACTAAGAGAATAAAAAATTTATAAGTAGCTACTGCATTAGTTTGTAATTGACGTAAAAAAAGACCTTAACGTGTAATACGTTTAGGTCTTTTTTATCATTAGTAAACTTAGTTAGTAAACTTAGAACGAAAATGAACTAGCTGTCAGCTCAAGCTTATCCGTCTAAACATTATTAACCACCGCCGACGGCTTGTACTACTTCTATATTCATACCTTCTACAATACGTAGTTGAGCAAGCTCGCTTTTTGGCATCAGATCGCCGTCGACTTCTACAGCGTAACGACCCTGACTAAGACCAAGCTCATTGATAACCAGTTGTACAGTCTGATGAGTGGTTTGCAAGCTTTTACCATTGACAGTAATGGTGCTC
The DNA here is from genome assembly GCF_002863645.1 of Psychrobacter sp. MES7-P7E. Lineage (NCBI taxonomy): Bacteria > Pseudomonadati > Pseudomonadota > Gammaproteobacteria > Moraxellales > Moraxellaceae > Psychrobacter > Psychrobacter sp. MES7-P7E. Next base: position 42,380 of record NZ_PJBU01000114.1, read on the forward strand.
ATATTAAATACTCCCTACTAAATTAAAATTCCTGTTCATTCGCTACGTATCTTTTGCTTTATTACTGATAGTTCGTTGCAGCTGATGCAAAGAGCTAAAAACCACAATGACTATTGAACAGCTCAGTTAACTGAGTCCTTCAATCGAAAAGCGGAAACGGCCAACCATAGCCAACCTGCAATCATAAGAACGCCGCCAATAGGCGTAATCGCACCGAACCAACGCGGTGCACCAAGCGTCATTGCATATAAGCTACCAGCAAAAATGACAATGCCAATTTGTAGTAACCAGGCGGTTGTCTGAGTAATATATTTCAAACGAATCAGTAAGCCAACAAGCAATAATCCTAGCGCATGTACGAACAAATACAGCGTTGCCGTATGCCACCATTCAATCTGCTGCATGCTGACACGGCCTTCTAAACCATGCGCACCAAACGCGCCCAGAGCAACAGCAATAGCCATATTAATTGCTGCAATACCGATCCAATTTAACATTGAACAACTCGTATCATCTTAAGGCTACTGAATATCATCTGGCAAAATCACACTATCAATAGTCATCGCATCACGAATCTTGTCCATGGCATTTTTCTCAATCTGACGGACTCGCTCAGCTGAGATAGAGTAAACCGCAGCTAACTCATGCAAGGTGGATTTTTGCTCAGATAACCAACGCTGCTCGACGATATCGCGTGAACGATCATCTAAAGTGCCCATAGCCGCAATGAGTGCTGATGAGTTGTTTTCTTCCCAATCCGCTTCCTCTAACTGCTCAGCTGGATCAATCCCATCTTCCAAAAATAGCTGAGGGGCATAGCGGCCATCATCATCGTCGCTTGACTGCGCCTCAAACGAAGCATCATAAGAAGTCAGACGTGATTCCATCTCTAACACTTGCTTGCGCGTAACATTCAAGTCATTAGCAATAGCGTCCGCTTCTTCTAGTGTCAGCTGATTATTGGTCTTCTTAAGGCTACGCAAGTTAAAGAACAGTTTACGATGAGCCTTGGTAGTCGCAACTTTCACAATACGCCAGTTGCGAATCACAAACTCATGAATTTCAGCTTTAATCCAATGTACGGCAAAGGATACTAGACGTACGCCTTTATTCGGGTCAAAACGTTTGACGGCTTTCATCAATCCTAAGTTACCTTCTTGGATTAAATCTGCTTGCGGCAATCCATAGCCCGAGTAACTACGTGCGATATGAATCACAAAACGTAAATGCGACATCACCAGTAGACGAGCGGCTTCAACATCACCTTCATCATAATAGCGATGCGCCAACTCTTGCTCTTGTACCGGCGTCAAAATAGGAATTTGATGGACAGTATTGATATACGCACCCAAGTTGACCCCTGGCGCTGACAAGTGAGTTGGCATAGCTGGTACTAAATCGCGCGTACTGGTATTGCCCAATGTACTCGCGTCATAAGGTGGTCGCTGAGCAGCGGCCTTTAATGCAGCATCGCGTGCATCATTTTTTGTAGGAGCTGAGCCATCTTTTTTATTTGTATTTACAGCATCAGTAGAAGTATTAGCCATATTCTTGACCTTGGTTAAATAGTTAAGCAAATAGTCAGATAAAAATCTTTATGATTTAATTGTAAAGGATAGCAGCGCTTAGTTGCTATCAGTTTTGGTAATGATGAAGTGATATATTGTAGCGAAACGCTGTAATGATGTGCCATCAACTGACGAGTGGTCAGTAACTTCATTGACCACTAGCTTTAAATAATCTGCCGACTGTGATTGCTGACTTTGTCGACAGAACGCTGTGATATCAGCTTGCGAGTTAGGGTCAGTTGCAACCACATACAGTGATTCGCCAACTGTTACGTCACGTAATGCGACCTTAGTTTTTAACAATGGCATCGGGCATGCAAGACCGCGTCCATCAACGAAACCTTTTATATTTAGTTCAGATTGCGCTGTAGCTACATTATCTGAGTTATGACTTTCAATCGGTAGCAGCTCTAGTAAACCCGCAATATCGTTCTGCTGTGCAGCAGTTAAATTCGCTGATAACTGTATAGAATGCGATACACGTTCGATAACTAATTTACTAGCAGCGGGCATAACTTAAACCTTGTAGATATCTATATTTTAATTTGTTTTATTAGCAATAGGCTCTGATACTGAGTACGAACATAATCTATCAATCATAACTTAGGAGGTCGGTATCACAGTCATCTAAACCTACTATCATTGTTGCTTATTATACCAAATAGATAATGTATAGTTGCAGTTGAATATAATCAACGCTGTGTTCGGTTCACTAGAATCATATAACCAAGAGTTGCACGATTAGCAATTGGCCTATTAGTAGTTATACGATTGAGACTTACTGCATAAATAATGGCCCAATGAATAATTACACAGCCATGTTGCGCAATCGTGACGGGTGGCTAAGTTATTGGTAGTTAAGTTCATTGTAGAATTGACCTTGTATAAACAAGCTCGTATAGTCGAAAAGACGTCGTTAACCATCTTATAGGATATGCACTTGTACCACGCTCATAGAACGAAGCGACCTAACAGCAACAGCTCTTTAGTAGCCAAAAAATCTGTAGGCTTGCCACTTATGCTGTCTAAGCAAAAAGGTAAACGTCATTTCATGAGTTTAGCTTTGCCAAATAGTATCAAGGTAGGACTATCAATGATGCTGCTAGCCATGGCCAGCGGTGCATATAGTCGTGAGAGCCAAATGCTGCCATTGGCTGATAGCTCGTGGCAAGTCACAGATCCGCAAACACTAGAGCTACCAAATCTGCGCGGGCAAGGCTTGAGCTTTGCTGAGCAATATCAGAATAAAATGCTTGGCGAATGGTCATTACAGAATATCAATGGCCGCGTCAGAATGGAGCATGATCCTTGGGTACAAGAAACGATAAAAGACATGACATGGCGTCTCAATGCCCAAGCTCGTCAGCAAGCACCGCTTGGCGTTGTTATCATTGATAATCCTAGTATTAATGCCTTTGCAGCGCCTGGTGGCGTAATCGGTATCAATACTGGGACGATACTGTCAGCTAGTAGCATGGATGAGCTGGCAAGCGTTGTCGCGCATGAAGTTGCGCATATCAGTCAACGGCATTACGAAAGCGGCGCTGACGAACGTAAAAAAGCCTTGCTGATGCAGCTAGGCGGTATGCTAGCTGCGATTGCTGCCTCAGCTGTCGATGGTGATGCCGCTGCGGCTGTGATGATGGGCAGTCAGACAGCCTCTATGAATAGCAGCATGGCGTTTAGCCGTAGTAACGAACGCGAGGCTGACCGAGTAGGGATGCAGATTATGACCCAAGCGGGTTATGATCCTCGGGCGATGCCACGGTTCTTTGCCACGATGAATCAACAGAGTCAGTTAAATCAAGTTGAGAATCAATTCTTACCGAGTTTTGTACGCTCACATCCTCTGAGTAACGAGAGGTTGAGCGAGTCACAAAGTCGCGCCCAGCAGCATCCAGCGCTCTCATTGAGCCAGCAGCAGCGCCATCAAGCATTGTTTGATTTACTGTATTGGCGTGTGCAAGTGACTGGTAAACACGCATCCGAAGTGACGTTGACAACGGCCGCCAAAAACAGTCTTGGGGCCAAACTTGCGCTAATGCATTGGTATGGAGAGCAGCAGCGTTTTACAGATGCCAACAAGGTATTGGCCGAGATAAATGCGTTATCAAGCACGCAGCGTCAAAATTTAGAACCTTTATTGTCGATTACCCACAGTCAGCTATTGAGTGAACAAGGTAAATGGCAACAAACCGTAGATGTATTGGAGAGCCAACAGCGCCTATATCCTGAGCGCCGTGATTTACGTCTTTATCTGGCCGAAGCGCTGACTAATAGTAATCAACCGATAAAAGCACAAGCGCTGTTGAAGCCACTAACAGAACAGCAGCCAAGCGACCGTTATGCATGGCAAAGCTTGCAACTCGCCAATGAAAAACTTGCTAAGACAACCACCTCACCACAGTTAGCCAATATCGCGACGATTAATGCATTGCGCTATCGCAGTTATGATCAGCTATGGAATGGACGCTATGAGAGTGCGCTGACCTCTTTGACGCAAGCCAAACAATTGACGGAAAATCTGCAAACCACAGATCAGGCCAATAGTGCGCGTCCGTTATTGGCCAATATTAATGCAGAACTCAAAGCAATAAAAACCGCCCAAGACTTTAAGCCTTAGACGGTTATTTGTACAGATTAGCCTGCCAATCAATAGCAAGTGCTAGCCTTGTAGCGCTTCTTTGACCATTTTAGAAATCAAAGCAGGATCAGCACGGCCAGCTGTTTTATTCTTCAACACACCCATGACGCTGCCCATATCGCGCATAGACGTCGCACCTTGCTCAGCGATTTCAGCATTTACCAATGCCATGATCTCGTCTTGATTCATTTGCTGCGGCATAAACTCGTTGATGATATCAATCTCAAACTGCTCTTTGGTGGCTAAGTCATCACGGCCATTTTCTGTAAAAATAGTTAGTGACTCTTGGCGCTGCTTTAGCTGTTTTTGCAAAACTTCTAATACTTGGGCATCATCAAGTTCTGTTTGACGGTCAATCTCGATTTGTTTCACTACTGACTGTACGTTGCGCAGTACTTTGACGCGCTCAAGCTCACGAGCTTTCATTGAAACTTTGATATTATCTGATAACGTCTGTTTAAGTTGGCTCACTGCTATTATCCTTATCGATCTGTTAAATGCTATTCGTTAGAGGTCGTTTGTTAAATTTTTAGAACAAAACCTGCTGATAGTGGTTTTAATAAAAAATTATGTCAGCAGTAATAACAAAAATTGTAGCATAAAAAACGCCACTGATATCGATTGATAACAGTGGCGTTAGTGTAGCGCTTGTACTTAGCTAATCAGATTACTGATTAGTACATACGAGTGGTACGAATAGTTTCGCGTTGTAACTTCTTCTTATAACGCTTTACGGCAGCAGCTTTTTTACGCTTACGTACTTGCGTTGGTTTTTCATAAAACTCACGCTTACGTACGTCTGATAATACACCAGCTTTTTCACAAGCACGTTTGAAACGACGGATAGCGATATCAACTGGTTCGTTTTCTTTAACCTTAACTGCAGGCATGAAGACTCCTCGATTAGGATGAGATATAAGGGCATTAGTTTGGCTGTGTATTAGTATTTAGCCGTAATATCTCAAGATTACAGGCATCAGCTCAAACTAGGACAATTCTCACGCATTAGCGTAAGGGCAGGTATTTTAATAAAAAATACCAACAAAGTCAATGATTTTAAGCGTTTATTGCCGATAAGGTATTCAATTAGATAGCTATTTGAATTTGGCTCTCAAACTATGAATTCGACATATATACAACGCTTTATCAATAAAAAATCCCTACCGTCTATAACGGTTTGATTGGAGTTTATGCTATGATAATTCCCATATTATAGGGTCTATTGAACATTCAAATATTAGGACTGCTGATGGCTAAAGTTACACCAAACTAGGCGAAAACCGACGATAATGTCGAGACCTTAGCTAGGTTTTCAACAACGGTTGGGGTAATTTTAGCATCAGCCTTTCAGGGCAGTACTCTTTTTTGTCAATATATGGCGAAATAGTTTGACCTAGAATGACTAGGCTTCAACAATTTTACTGCATTTTGTCTAAAAAATAGTGACTGCCAGCACCCCATTTGAAAGTTCAATAGACCCTAGTAAGCCTATGAACCGTTTTGTGTGTATTTTATTGAGGATGTTGGAATGAAAAAAACAGTATTTAACACGGCATTAAGCACCGCACTTATCGTAGCTTTAGGTGTGAGCGTGAGCGCTTGTAGTGGCGGCGAAGAGCATGAAGAAGTAATGGCAATCGATCGCGTTGACGAAGCTGCTGAACTTGCCATCAAAAATGCGCCACCAGCTGAAGAAATGGAATTCCCAGAGACAGCACTAATGCCAGCGGCTGATGCAGCGGGTACAGAAGCTGACGGTACAGCTACTGCTGAAGCAGGAACGGCTGACGCTGATACTGCAGAAGCAGCAGCTACCGATAATGCGGATACTACCGCTGCTCCTACTGACAGCGCTGATATGGCGGCTACTGACGATACAGCTGCAGCCATTGCTGAATAATTTAGTGGTTAATGGACTATTAACTCAATGGACTATTAAACAGTCGTTGGTCGTATATGTAAGTAATTTAAGCTGATATAACGTATCACTAATTGATTGCAGACTGACTAAGTAAGGGTAAAACCATGATTGATATACAACCGTATATGAACAAACTGAAATTGTCTGTAATCAGCATGAGCGTGGTATTTGCAGTGAGTGCTTGTAGCGGTGATAACACAGCTACGGAAGAGTCGACAGCAGCCAATGAACCAGCTACCGCTGTAGAAGAAACAGCTGTAGCAGAAACCGAAGGCACGATACCTGAGTCTGTGGTTGATCCAGAAACAGATACAGAGTCAAAAGTAGCAACAGAATCTGCTGACATAGTAGATGACGCAGTGGCAACACCTGAAACTGATTCTGAGCCTGAAATGTTGGCAGCAGATGCAGGTGCTAAACTGTATGAATCAAACTGTCAGGTTTGTCATGCTGCAGGTTTGCTCGATGCGCCAAAATATGGTGATACAGCGGCTTGGTCAGCTCGTCTAACCAAAGATAAAGAGACGCTATATATGCACTCGGCTAAAGGCTTTAATAAAATGCCAGCACAAGCGGTGAATGGTGTGACCGAAGCACAAGTTAAAGCAGCGGTTGATTATATGCTAGCGTCGGTAAGCTGATACGCTATATTAGAGTATGTCAGCTATTGAAATTTGCTAAACTGGCCGTCATTGTGACTGACAATGACGGTTTTTTTATGCACGTTTTTTGTCATGCCAGTCTGAGAATATACAGCTGTATCAAGCGAATTCGAGATAGTGTGTGGCTGACTGTATTATAGTCGGTGAACTACTAAACCGCTACGGCGTTACCCTCCTTAGATGTACTACTTGTACAATCTGCAGTCGGCTGCCTTGTACTCATTTTAGAGTTCTTTGACTATAGTTATCCAATTTCTCAAAATGATGTAAGATAAAAGTGCGATAAAAATAGCACGAAAACGAAAGTATAAAGGCAAAAGTATGAAAGTATTGGGCTTAGAGACTTCTTGTGATGAGACGGGGCTGGCGATTTTTGATAGTGAGCAAATAAATAGCGACAACCAAGGTTTGGTCGGGCAAGTACTGTACTCTCAGATTGAGCTGCATGCGCTCTATGGTGGCGTTGTGCCTGAGCTTGCCAGTCGCGATCATATTCGCAAGCTAGTGCCATTACTCAACGAGCTGCTAGAACAATGCGATATGAAGAAAAGCGAGATCGATGCGATTGCCTATACCAAGGGGCCTGGTCTTATTGGTGCATTGATGACAGGCGCACTATTTGGTCGTAGCTTAGCTTATGGTTTGGATATTCCAGCGATTGGTATTCATCATATGGAAGGGCATCTTTTGGCACCGCTTATGGGTGCAAACCCTCCGGCGTTTCCTTTTGTCTCGCTACTAGTATCTGGTGGGCACACGCTACTGATTGCTGCTCACGGTGTGGGACAGTATGAAATCTTGGGTGAGTCGATCGATGACGCGGCGGGTGAGTGCTTTGATAAAGCGGCTAAGATGCTAGGCTTACCTTATCCCGGTGGGCCTAATGTTGCCAAACTGGCAGAAGCTGGCAATCCTGATGCTTACGCACTGCCAAGACCGATGCTTCATCGAGGTTTGGACTTTTCATTCAGCGGTATGAAAACAGCGGTACATAACCTGATTAAAGACACTGCTGGCTCTGATAGTGATCCGCAAGTTCGCGCGGATATCGCCGCGAGCTTCCAGCATGCGGTGGTCGATACCTTAGTGAAAAAATGTGTCAAAGCACTCAAGCAAGTAGGTATGAGCCGTCTGGTTATTGCAGGCGGCGTCAGTGCCAACACGCATCTGCGCGAGATGTTAGAGGCTGAACTGGCTAAGATCAATGCAACGGTTCATTATGCACCGCCTGCGCTATGTACGGATAATGGCGCGATGATTGCTTATGCAGGTTTTGAGCGCTTGCAAGCAGGACAGTCTGATGATCTGGCCGTTAGCTGTATTCCGCGCTGGCCAATGACAGAATTACCAGCCGTATAATTGAGCCTTTTGTCCACCAAACCTATTTGAACTAAGGACAGTCTATGCAGTGGCTTGCTATTGGTCTGGGAGCAGCATTCGGTGCTTGTCTTCGAGCTTGGCTATCGCGTTTTAATGCCTTGCACGGTTGGGTGCCACTCGGTACTTTGAGCGCAAACATCCTTGGCGGACTATTAATTGGGCTTGCGCTAGTATGGTTTGAGCGCATGGGTAGCAACTTATCTGATCATGTGCGTGTCTTTGTGATTACTGGCTTTTTGGGCGGGTTAACTACCTTTAGTACGTTTAGTGCAGAGGTATTTGGCTTTATTCATGACGGGCGGCTGCTGGCAGGCTTAGCGCTCATCGGCTTGCATGTTGGACTGACATTATTAGCAACCGCGCTTGGCTTTTATTTCTTTAAGTGCGTACTTTGAGCTTGTATCGATATCACCTGCTTAATGAGTGGTCTGATTTAAGTGGTTACCGAAATACAGTCTGTTTTAAATGGTCTGTTAATGAGTCTAGAGGGCATAATGACTGGTTCCGCTGGGGTATGATTGGGTAAACCAGATGCTACGTCATTAAGGCAAGGTAAATCTAATAGCATCCATAACAAATTTAAGACGATTGTAGAGGTTTTTAGGTGGCTGATAAAAGTAGTTACAATGAAATAGATCTTGAAAATATCGCCAATTTCAATGAACTAATAGGAACAAATCACTCTTTTAAAGACGGTGATGTTTCAGTCTATTTTAGAGGGTTAAAAGATAGGTTAATATCTGAGATTAACAATTCAGAGATGGTTCTTGGCGCAGTAGCATGGCTCACGGATTATGATTTATTAGAAGCTATGTCTAAAAAACCTTGTCAAATAGTACTGCAAAAAGAGGATTTTTTACGACCAGATATGGAAGTAATATTAAGCCGTAGTTCGAAATTAAAGTTAAGAGAAGCCTATAATAATCTTTCATTCGAATATACATCTGTAAGCTTTTCTAATAAAATCTTTGAATTATCCTATGATGAGATTTTTGATATTGAACCTGTAAGGTGTTTTGGTCTTCTTACTGAAAAAATGAAACATTGCTCTCCGAAAATGCATAATAAATTCTTAATATTTTGCGAATTTGATACTAATACAAATAAAATAAAGCCTAAAAAAGTTTGGAGTGGATCAGCGAATTTAACAGAAATGTCAATGTACTCTTTAGAAAATGCTATTTTAATAGATAATGAAACCATAGCATTACAGTATCTTAAGGAGTATGAATATATTTATTATTTATCAGAAAGTTTAAACTGGGACTCCACTTGGGTTTCTCCATTTAATAATAAGTAATTCAAGGATTAGTTATGAAAAATAGACCACTTATAACTGAGCAAAAAACGGTTAAAAAAGAAGATAGACCACTTAGAAATATATATAGTATTGAAGCACTAAGAAAGAAAATCGGGTGTGCCTCATACGATGACCTAAAGCCGTTGGGCTATGACGTTGACGGTTATTTTTCTCGAAAGGAAGAAGAGAGGCTAAGAGCAATTACAGATCCATATGTACCAACAGACTACGATAGTAATGGGTGTTACTGGGGGACGTAACAAAGAATTGGGACTAGATGGTGGATTGTCTATTTAGTGCCAGACGTGTTTGGCAGCTTGCAACTTGCCCACTCTGCTAATCCACTAGCCTGTGCTTCGTTTCCTTGATGCCTTGCTGCTCTAAGTCTTTTTAACGTTTTACGAGTTGGGTGTACATTATAATATGATACACCTACACCTGTAATAACAGCGCGACCATTATTTTTATCTTGCAGCCTGATTTTATTGGTATTAAGTTTAAAATTGAAGTAGTTGCATATTTTAATAACCTCGCTGATTATAAAATGAACTTTTTCTTTTTCATCAAAGCTAAAAGTTAAGTCATCTGCATATCGGCTGTAAATAATATTACTATCGAAAGATCTCAGGTTTTCAACAATCATGCGATCCAGTTCTATTACTGCAATGTTAGCGGCATAGGGACTTGTAGGGTAGCCTTGAGGTAGCCTACTCTTAATTAGAATAAAATATAAAATATCTTCTGAAATATATTTTTCTAGATGCTTTGAGGTAATATTATCAAAGAAGTCTTTGATATCTAAACTTAAGATATAGCGGTTTTTAAGGTGACAAGAAGCATTCGTGACACAGTTTCTACCCTTAAAAAAAGCATGATCACAGTCATAAATATGTTTTTTTTCATATATATATGCGAGAGGTTTTAATAAAGTATTAAGATGTCTTTTAAAAGATTCATCAGGAATATATATGTCTCTGAACTTACCATTTTTTTTAGATAACTTTATTTTTCGATAAGTATAAACCTTTTCTTTTTTAGCCAAAATTTACACCTCAAATTTCATACCACCGAAATAATGTAAAACCCTATCGAAGTTACGTATCTCCAATCTGCCGCAGGTAGATTAGAGTTTTTCCAAGTACCTGCATGATCCAAGTTTTAAGCGGACGAAACGTCTACGCCAAGATCATGCCATAGCTAACTATGATAGGGCAAATAAGATGCTACTTCATTTCAATGCAAATGTAAATTAGAGTCTTTATTGGATTGACGACAGCAAAAAATATCCTGGTTAATTAGCGGTGAATTGACCCGATAATTAAGCGCATTCAGATGGACATTAATTCAACCTAAAATCCCACATGCATTGAAGTTAATTGGCTACTTCCAAATTTTCAAGCACTCACTAGGGAACCATGCTTTGTTCGTACAACGAGTGTTATGACAAATAAAGCTCTAAACCGGCTTCACAATCCCTTCTAACAAACTCGCAAAACCCTGCATATAAGCAATGTCTTGACTAGAAGTACGCGTCGCCGCATACAACTGACAATGTACGCCATCACCTAATGGTCGCGAGACGACCCAGCCTTTTTTCTCATATTCAGCAACCACCCAATCAGGCAATGCTGCTACGCCGCGTTCACTGGCGACCAACTGAATTAGCATCGCGGTCAGCTCTGTCGTACGAACACTTTCAAAGCTTACTTGTGCTGGCGTCATAAAATTGGCAATGATGTCGAGACGCTTGGCCTCTACGGGATAGGCAATCAATGTCTCGTTAATCAAATCATTGGGGTCAATAAATTTTTGAGTAGCTAAATCATGTGTTGGTGAAAGTACCAAACGACTCTCGTACTCAAACAATGGCTGATAGCTGATACCATCGAGCGGCAAATCGCTGGTCGTAATGAGTAGATCAATATCACCTTCCATTAGCAAATGGTGCGGCTCTGGCTCAAACCCTGTGGCAAAGTCGAGCTCGACATCCGACCACTCACGGCGATAGTGATTGAGTATCGGCATGAGCCAATCAAAGCAACTGTGACACTCTGATGCCAGTCGCAACCTGCCTGCTTGACCGTGTGCTAAGCGCTTGAGGTTGGATTTGGTGCGAGTCACTTGCGGTAAAATACTGTCTGCTAATGATAAAACCGCCTTGCCCGCTGGCGTAAAGCTAAGCGGACGAGTTCGGCGATTGACCAAGCTGATATCGTAATAGTTCTCAAGCTCTTTTAGCTGATGCGAAACGGCAGAGGCGGTGACATGTAGCTCGTCTGCTGCTGCCGCAAGTGAACCATGCGCACGCAGCGCGGTTAATGTATTAAGATGACGCAACTCAAGCATGATATTACCCAACCGCTATCGTGAGAAAAATTCATTATAATCAATATAGCGCTGACTTTCACTCACAGCCCATTATTAATGAGCAATTAATAAGCAATCAACATTTAGCGCTTACGTAATAACAGCTGTGAGATAACCACCAATACTAGTGAAGCAACCAACAATAACGTACCAATCGCATTGACCTCTGGTTTTAGACCGACGCGCACCATAGAGTAAATGCGCAGCGGTAAAATCTCATAGCTAGGCCCTGTGACAAAGGTCGAAACCACTACATCATCTAGCGATAGGGTAAAGGCAAGCAACCAACCCGCCATGACTGCTGGCAAGATAACTGGGATCAATACTGTACGCACCATGGTTGATTCGTTAGCACCCAAGTCGCGTGCCGCTTCCATTAAACGTTCATCTAAACTACTCAATCGTGCAAAGACGGTAATGACAACAAAGGGTAGGCAAAAAGTAATGTGCGCCAATAGCAGCGAGACGAAGCCCAGCTGCAAACCAATCAGTAAGAATAATGCTAATAATGAGATAGCGAGTACAATCTCAGGCGACATCATCAGGACAAATAGCAATCCATTTAATAAGCCTTTACCACGAAAATTATAACGATGTAAGGCTAGGGCAGTGAGTGTACCTATCAAAGTCGAGACAGTGGCCGCCACCAATCCCAAGACAATAGAATGCCAAAATGCATCGAGCATCGCTTGGTTATTGAATAATGATTCGTACCACTTTAAGCTAAAACCGCCCCAGTTATAGCCAATTTTTGATTTGTTAAAGGACATCACTACCAAGACGATGATGGGCAAATACAGTAGGGCATAAATCAGGCCAAGATAGCCTTTGGCGGCGATACTGCCAATCTTAAGCGTACGAGCTTTTTTTGTCGGTGCACTATAAGACATTAGGCCACCTCATTAAAGTCGGTCTTGCCAATACGGCGGCTACTGGCACGATAGGCGATTAATAGTACGGCCATCGCAAGGGTCAATAATACGCTGGCTGCTGCACCGAATGGCCAATCACGCGCATCCAGAAATTGGTTTTTAATAATATTACCGACCAATAAATTACGAGAACCACCCAAGATGTCTGCCACATAAAACATGCCCATCGCAGGCAATAGCACGAGCAGTACACCAGAGATAATCCCTGGTGTCGTTAATGGCAATACCACATGCCAAAAGGTTTGTGTTCTGGATGCGCCCAAATCTTGCGAGGCCAATAGCATATCATTGCGTAAGTCGGTAAATACTGCATATAGCGGTAGCACCATAAACGGGAATAACAAATACGTTAAGCCGGCTATCACCGCGCCTTGAGTGTATAAAATATCAATAGGGGCATCGATGACGCCTATCGCTAGTAGGGTTTTATTAATCAAACCGTTATTGGCAAATAGCAATTTTAGTGCATAAGTCCGTACCAAAGAGTTGGTCCAAAATGGCAGTATCAGTAGTAGCATCAGTAACGGCTGCCAACGTACTTTTGCTTTGGAAATCAGCCATGCAAAAGGATAGCCAAGCAGTAGGCAGATAACCGTTGTGATACCTGCCATCCATAATGAGTGGACAAATACCTCAAAATACAACGGGTCAATCATCCGCACATAACTGTCGATGCTGACAGGTAAGCTAATAAAGGCACTGCTATCACGGGTCAAAAAACTGACAGCGATGACTAGAATATTTGGCAATAGTGCGAATATCAGTAGCCAACCCCAGATTAGCCAAAGCGTGGCGGTACGAAATGGACTTTTACTGCCTAAGTGGTTGCGAGCCATCAGCTACCATCCTTTTGTGCAGTTATGTCTGACGTAGCTTCAGAGTCTTCTGGCAATACCCATTCCCAGCCATCTACCCATGAGACTTTGACGCCTTCGTTTAGTTTGTAATCGAAGCTTGGGTCGTCCTCGTCAAAGAACTCAGAAGCCTTAATGATATGACCATTTGCCAGTTCGATAATCGAATCTAAGGTGCTACCTTTATAGTTACTTTCGATGACACGGCCTAACAGTCCGCTATGCTCATTGTCTTTTGGATCGTATATTCGTAAATCTTCGGGGCGAAGTAGTAAATTGACGATATCGCCCACTTGCACATCATTGGCAAAATTGGGACGACGTAAGTTGCGTAATGTGGTTGGCCCTTCTTGCGCTTGCGCTTCACAGACTTCGACCTCGATGCGTCCGTTAGTCACTTTGCCATCGCGATCTGGCTGGTCTGGATGGACACCTTTGACCTCAGCTTTGAACAGATTGGTTTCGCCGATAAATTTTGCAGTAAATAGGTTGGCAGGGGTTTCATAAATCCCGATAGGCGTACCGATTTGTTGGAACGTGCCGTCTTTCATCACGGCAATACGGTCTGACATCGAGAGCGCTTCTTCTTGGTCATGAGTCACGAAAACAAAGGTAATGCCAAGTTCACGTTGCAGACGCTTGAGTTCAGATTGCATTTGCAGGCGCAGTTTATGATCGAGCGCGGATAATGGCTCATCAAGTAATAGCAGTTTAGGGCGGTTAATCACTGCGCGTGCAATCGCAACTCGCTGCTGCTGACCACCAGACAAATCTTGCGGCTTGCGGTTGGCCAAATGCTCTAGCTGTACCATCGCTAGCATCTCGCTAACACGTCTTTGGATTTCATCTTTTGGTACTTTTTTTAGCTTTAGGCCATAAGCCACGTTTTGGGCGACGCTCATATGAGGGAACAATGCATATTGCTGAAATACGGTATTGACCGGACGTTTATCAGCGGATAAGCCTGCCATCTGTACACCATCCAAATATATCGCTCCAGCATTAGGCTGCTCAAAGCCTGCAATCAAGCGTAGTAATGTCGTCTTACCACAGCCTGATGGGCCAAGCAGCGTCAAAAACTCACCATGTTTGATATCAAGGTTGATGTCTTTTAGGACTTCGGTTTGATCATAGGTTTTTTTTAGACCAGTCAGTTGCAGCAGCACCTGATCATCATGAGGTGACGCAGAGGTGTTATGCGTATTTTGAGATAAATCGGTCATAATATCTGTTCCTAAGCGTCCAATTTCTGTATACAGCTGACTGTCATTATAGGGATTGGCATGAGCGTAAGCGCGGTCTGAATGCTGCCTGAGTGCTGCGTATTATAACAAACCCTTGGTATAAGTCAGTGCAAGTTCATTATAAGTTACGCGAGTAATACTGTCGTAGCAGCGATATATACAGCTATATTTTTAAATGTGACTACATTCACCTAGCGATATTTAGACAAATTTTTTTACCGTTTTTGGGTTTTTATTCCTATACAATCACGTTATGGCTGACAAATATTATTAGCCTGATAGTTTGACGATAATTAGTCAGTCTGTGCTGGAATACATGTATGCAAAACAGCTTATAACTCTAATATTATTGATGATAAAGGATCTCTCATGCCTACCGATATACGTCCAACCACAGGTCAAGAAGCACTTGAGCTTTTAAAAGCAGGTAATGCACGCTACGTTGATAGCCTCACCAGTACCGATGAGTATATGCAGCGCCGTCCAGAGTTGGTCAAGGATCAAAATCCATTGGCCATTATTTTGGGTTGCTCGGATGCACGAGTACCCGTTGAGATTGTCTTTGATCAGGGTTTGGGAGATTTGTTCGTTATACGAGTCGCAGGTAATGTGGTTGCACCATCGCAGATTGGTTCAATCGAGTTTGCAGCCGAAGCCTTTGGTACGCAACTGGTGGTGGTACTTGGACACTCGAAATGCGGTGCTGTCACGGCTTGCGTTGAGACACTGATTAATCCTGAACAAAACTATTCACCTAACTTGCAGTCCATCGTAGATCGTATTCGTCCAAGCGTTTATAACTTGCACGAACTGGCAACTGCCAATGGTCAAGACGTCGATGCAGACGAGTTGGTCGATCGTTCTATCCGCGCTAACGTACGTATGTCAGTCAGTCAGCTAAAGCATGGCTCACGTGCATTAGAGGACTTAACCAATAGTGGTCAGCTATTGGTAGTCGGTGCTGAGTATGATCTTGAGACAGGAAAAGTGCGTTTTTTAGATAGCTAGTTAGTCTTAGATAACTAGCTAGTTAGGGTATACAGACGAACACACCTTGTTCATATTCTTACAAAACCCTATCAGTTATTTCGCCATTTTTTATTATGATAAGAGAACGACGCAAATTACGACAATCGTGATTTGCGTGTTTTTGCCTTTATTTTCTGAATTATATTAGGATAATTATGTCTACTTCATCTAACAACAATAACGACGCAATAGACCAACCTGCTAGCAGCGTCAGTACTGATGGTGTTCAGCCAATCTCATCACAGACGACCGGTTTTACTTTTAACCACACCATGCTGCGTGTCAAAGACCCAGTGAAATCGCTTGAGTTTTACACTGGCGTCTTGGGTATGACCTTGCTTGCCGTTAAGAAGTTCCCTGACATGGGATTCGATTTATATTTCTTGGCTAAGTTGACCGAGAGCGAGCGCGAAAACCTGCCAACTGGCGATGATCTAGAAATCTTTGCTTTCCGTCAGCGTGGTATTTTGGAGTTGACGCATAACTACGGCACCGAAACCAAGGCTGATTTTAGCTATCATGACGGCAATCAAGATCCGCAAGGTTTTGGTCATATTTGTTTTAGCGTTCCAAGCTTGGATGAAGCGGTTGCTTGGTTTGATAAAAATGACGTCGAATTTAAAAAGCGTCCAGAAGACGGTAGCATGAAAAACATTGCCTTTATCAAAGATGTAGACGGCTACTGGATCGAAATTGTTCAGGCCGATTTGATGGGCTAGTTGTCAGAAAGACAGCACCTATTAAGATAAGTGCGCTAATAAAAATAAATAGAATAAAGGAGTATCACCCAGATGCCTACCTCTGAGGCAGAAACG
The DNA here is from genome assembly GCF_002863645.1 of Psychrobacter sp. MES7-P7E. NCBI lineage: Bacteria > Pseudomonadati > Pseudomonadota > Gammaproteobacteria > Moraxellales > Moraxellaceae > Psychrobacter > Psychrobacter sp. MES7-P7E. Next base: position 59,096 of record NZ_PJBU01000114.1, read on the forward strand.
ACACTGAGTGCTGAGACAGCTGCGCAGTCTACGACAACGGATGGATTGACCTATCAAAGCATCCTTGGTTCGGCAAATGAGATATGGGTTGGCTTTGTTGAACGCATCCCATACTTTGTCGCATCAATTATCGTTATCCTAATTTTTTGGTTCTTATCGATTGTCTTCAAAAAAATCGTTCACAAATTATTAGGTAGCCGTAGTCGGCATCAGAACTTGGTCAAAGTGTTTCAGCGAGTAGGTGGGGCGCTTATTTTCTTTATTGGTTTTATGATAGCGATGGTTATTGCAGTGCCAGGATTCACCCCTGCTAAGCTGATTGGCGCGCTCGGTATTGGTTCCGTTGCTATCGGTTTTGCTTTTAAGGATATCTTCCAAAACTTACTCTCTGGTATCTTGCTGCTAATTTCAGAGCCGTTTCGTATCGGTGATCAGATTGTCTCAGGCGACTATGAAGGAACAGTCGAAGATATCAAAATTCGCGCAACTACCATCAGGACTTATGATGGCCGTCAAGTGGTGATTCCAAATTCAGATCTCTATACCTCAGCATTGACCGTCAATACCGCTTATAAGCAGCGCCGTCTGCAAGTCGCAGTTGGTATCGGTTATGAAGATGATATCGAAGCGGCCAAAGCTGAGATTATCAAGGCGTTAGATAAGATAGAGAGCGTCTCGAAGAAAGCAACGCCAAGCGTGATTGCTACTGGTTTTGGTGGTTCGTCCATTGATCTAATGGTACGCTGGTTTATCGAAGATGGTACGCAAGCCAATAAGGTTGCCTCGATTCATCAAGTAATTGTAGGTATCAAAAACTCATTGGATGCAGCGGGCGTAAACATTCCATTCCCAATACGTACGATTGATTTGAGTGATCCTTCAGTGAGTGCAATCGTTAATAAAATGAACGAGCAGCAAGACGTTGTGGATGTGAATAAAACAGTGGCAGAGTAGGGCGCTCGGTGAAATATTTAATTAGTTTCGAAACTTTGATTTCCACATTATTCAGAAAACTAAAAAACCGCCACATCAATTGATATGGCGGTTTTTTATACGTGTCTACTTGCTATAAGTATAAAGGCTTATTCGTCTTTTGCTCTAAAGTCGGTATGGCATGATTTACAGCTTGCACCAACTTGTCCAAACGCAGGCTTAACATCGTCCATGCTAGTGGCGTTTTGGGCGGCGGCGTTTAGCTCAGCAGTGACTTTTTGAAAGTTTTCCACTTCAGCACTGAAGCCATCAGCATTAGACCAAACCGCTTCAGTAGCATTACCTACCGCTTCTGGATCTTCAAAATGACTCCAAGGCTTGGCGGCATCTTCTGCCAAGAACGCCGCTTGCTCTTTAAATACATCGGCATCAAATGTGTCAGGTGCTTTTGCCATATCACCCATGACGCCCATTGCATCGCCCCAGTTTTTCATGGTGTCTTGACGCGCTTGCACATCAGGGTTAGATCCTGTTGAAGTGCTACAGGCCGTTAGCCCCAGTGCAGCCGCCATCAAGGTAACGCTGAACAGAGATTTGAAAGATTTGTTGGTATGAACCTGTGCCATATGACTTACTCCTTTAAACTTGGCTAATAGTAAGCGCGATTACAAACGCTCGCTTCGTCGTAAAATATAGTTATACAAAATACTGCCTAAAATTCTTTTGAGCACAGTTGCTAATAAAGAACGTCTTCTATTGTAACGGTTATCTGGGCGATGGGAATTATATAGTTGTTATATCCTCGTAATATTTTAGATAAGCATAACTTAACTTGGTTGTTACTGCTCATAGTTGATTGCGATGATTGTATAGTAGCTGCACAACGTATTTCTGTACGATAACAACGTGGGAGTAGCTCGTTTAGATAGTACTGATAATAAAAAAGGCCAGCGATAGTAGCTGACCTTTTTAATATTTTCCAAAAATATGAGTATTTCAATATTTACGAAAACTACAGTGCTAACCAATCACGCGGTTTTAGATAGTAATCGGTCAACTCAAATTCAGGCGTTCCTTTAGCAGGCTCAAAGCGATAATGCCAACTGGCAAGCGGTGGCATACTGACTAGGATGGATTCGATACGTCCATTACTCTGTAGCCCAAATAGCGTTCCACGATCGTAGACCAGATTGTATTCAACATAGCGACCACGGCGATAGAGTTGAAACTCGCGCTGCGTTTCAGTATAAGGCGTGTTTTTACGCTGTTCAAAAATCGGCATGATACCGTCAAGATAACCGTTGCCCACGGCTTTCATAAAGTTAAAGCAAGTCTCAAAGTCCCAGCCGCGACTCTCAGTACTGACGTCATCATAAAACAGACCACCAATACCGCGCTGCTCATCACGATGGCGCAGATGAAAATACTCATCACACCACTGTTTAAAATCAGCGTAAATATTGTCCCCAAAAGGCGCACACAAGTCATGACAAACTTGATGCCAGTGTACACAATCAGCGAGTACTGGATAGAATGGCGTTAAGTCAAAACCACCACCAAACCACCAAATAGGTGCTTCACCTTCCGCTTCCGCTACGAATAAACGCACATTGGCATGGCTCGTAGGCACGTTTGGATTTTTGGGATGGACAACCAGTGACACGCCCATTGCTTGGGCTTTACGTCCAGCGATATTAGGGTGACGCGCTGTCGCCGAGGCGGGGAGGTTATGTACATGAATATGGCTAAACATGACGCCCGCTTTTTCGATGACCTCGCCATCTGCCAATACGCACGACCGTCCGCCGCCGCCTTCAGGACGTTCCCAGTCATCAGGAACAAAGGTCGCATACTCGTTGTTATTAGTGCTGCCGTCACGCTCTTGTGCTTCTAGCGATTCACAGATACGCGCCTGTAAATCAACCAAAAATTCGCGCACTCGCATGATGTCGTTATTGGTTGGCGTCGTCACGGACGCCACCGTTGATAAGTCTGTTTCGTTATTTGTATTTGTAATACTCATAAGATATCTATTTATTCAGGTGTATGGCGGTATTAAGGTCTGTATCGAGAGAAGCGTCTATATCAAGATTGATATTTTTATCAAACAAGTGGCCCATGCGATCACGTTTGGTTGCTAGATATTCCGCATTCATATCATTGACACCGACCAACAATGGCACCCGTTCGACAACATCAATACCATGCTCAGTTAGATAAGCGACTTTGTTTGGATTGTTGGTAATGAGCCTGACGGCATCGACACCGACATGGGCAAGCATCGGACCACACATATCATAGATACGCGCATCGGCAGGCAAGCCTAACATGAGATTAGCATCCAGCGTATCATGCCCCTGATCTTGGAGGGCATACGCACGAATCTTATTGGTCAAACCAATACCGCGGCCTTCTTGACGCAAATACAAAATTGCACCGCAACCTGACTCTTGGATGGCTTGCATGGCAGTATTGAGCTGCGGACCGCAGTCGCATTTCAATGAGCTAAACGCGTCGCCTGTCAGACATTCAGAATGAATGCGAATGAGCGGCACTTGCTTTGCTATCGATTCGTTCTTTTGGTTTAATATCATGTCGTCTGAGGGTTGGCTAGCCATGATATCTGTCTGTTGATCGACCACAGTTAGACCAACGGTCAGCATGACATGCTCTTGACCTTCGCTATTTTCAAAGATATGAATATCAAACTCGCCGTGACGAGTGGGTAATTTGGCACTAGTGATAAATTGATATGACATTGCTGTCCTACATAAGCCTAAAGTCGTGGCGGTGAAAAGTATGTTGTTGCTGTTTGAGATGAGCGCTGTTTGAGACGGTTACTGTTCGAAATAACTATTAGTTGAGATGAGCATGTCACCTAAACTTTCCTGCTAAGATTAAAATGATACCAGTATAACCTGTTCATAGAGACAGCGTGCTCATTGTATTTTTTATAAAAACACACAAAGTTCACAGACGACGCACGATGATTAAAGCGACAATTAAAAAAAAATGCTATTATGCCATACTATTTTGACGGATACAGTGACAAGTCTTTACCCTTACATTACTATGTCGTCACTAACATCCGCTATTGATGCAAAATAATAGGGCATAATGTCACCCCTCAGTTGTCAATAGTATAAAAGCATCAATAGTTTGATATCAAAACGTTGGTATTGACGCGCAGCCTATTGTGCTAGCGTGTCTACTGTCGTAAGTAGCGCAGCTATACAAATACGAAAGTTGCATGAATAATTATATGGTCGATTACATCAATAATGATGTAGGTATTATTGACGTCTTTTGATTATAGTCACCGCTATATTTTAAAGACACGTCTTGTCAGCAGATTGGTAGGTATCGTACGGTTTATGCAGCAGTCACCTCATTCTCCAAAGTCTCAGTCCCTATCTACATCAGTGCTGGATTCTGCTGCTCAGTTATCGAGCTTACAGCAGACCTATACTGTGATACCACGTGTGCGTCCTCATACGCCATTGCTTGATGCAATTGATACACCCACTGACCTCAGCACACTTTCGGCTGCCAAGCTTATTACGCTGGCTGATGAATTGCGCCTTTTTCTATTGTATTCAGCTGGTCAGAGCGGTGGGCATTTTGGTGCCAACTTGGGCGTGGTTGAGCTGACCATAGTATTGCATTATTTGTTAGAGACGCCGCAAGACCAAATCGTCTGGGACGTGGGTCATCAAGCTTATGCTCATAAAGTACTGACAGGTCGCCGTGAGCAGCTAGGTACTATCAGGTCTAAAGATGGTCTGACGGCGTTTCCTGAGCGCGCAGAATCTGTCTACGATACATTTGGCGTTGGTCATTCATCGACCTCTATTTCAGCTGGTCTGGGTATGAGTCTCGCCCTGCGTTATCAAGGCCGCGAGCAAACGGTTGCTTGCATCATCGGCGATGGTGCAATGACAGGCGGCATGGCATTTGAAGCCATGAATGACGCAGTACAGCAAGATGCTGATTTGCTAGTCATCCTAAATGATAATGATATGTCGATATCATGCTCTATTGGTGGATTTTCACGACATTTAGCCATGCTTTGGGAATCAGGTTATCAAGTAGATATCTCTGAGTCAGGTGAGCCAGTACTCTGTCACCGTCCTGATATGCAAGCGTTCGATCGCCGCAAGCGTCACAAAGAGATGCGTGATGTTCCGCAGCTAGAAGACAACTTATTCAAAGCGATTGGTTTTACCTATTTTGGTCCATTTGATGGGCATAATATTCCTGAGCTGCTGCGCGTATTGTCACTGGCAAAACAAATAAAAGGCCCAGTATTGGTACATATCTATACGACTAAGGGTAAAGGCTTTGCGCCAGCAGAGTTAGATCCAGTGGGCTATCACGCAATCAGTAAATTGCCAGTCGAAAATCATAAAGAGCATGAAGAGTCTAAAGCTGACTCCATAGAGCAGCCAACGAAACAACCAAGTACAAAGCCAGCGTTAAAATATTCGCAAGTGTTTGGCCAGTTCTTATGTGATAAAGCGGCCGAAGACGATAAACTACTAGCTGTCACCCCTGCTATGGAAGAAGGCTCAGGTATGACGGACTTTGCTCGTCACTTTCCAGAGCGTTTCTTTGATGTGGCCATTGCTGAGCAACATGCTGTCACGCTAGCGGCTGGGATGGCAACTCAAGGCGTCAAACCTATTGTCGCAATTTACTCGACGTTCTTGCAGCGTGGATATGATCAGCTGATTCATGACGTGGCTCTACAGAATCTCGATGTGATGTTTGCCATAGATCGAGCGGGTCTAGTCGGTGAAGACGGTGCGACGCATGCTGGCGTATTTGATTTTGGATTCTTACGTTGTGTGCCTAATATGGTGATTGCAGCGCCAAAAGATGAGAACGAGTGTTACCATTTGCTCAATACTTGCTATGAGTATCAAGGGTGCACGGCTGTACGTTATCCGCGTGGTACAGGTACGGGTGCTGATATTGAGCAGCCCGCCCAAACTTATAAAGTTGGCGAAGCAGTTGTCGAGTCAGTATTAGGTAAAGCTGACGCACCTTACAAATTGGCATTATTGGCCTTTGGCACGATGGTAGCAACTGCTCAGCAAGCAGCAGAAACCCTAATAAATAACGATGCAGCATTAGATTACCAGATACATGTGATCAATATGCGCTGGGTAAAACCGCTAGATACAGCAATGCTTGAAACGTTATTAGCGCAAGGGGTCACTCATATAGCAACCCTAGAAGAGCACATGATTATGGGCGGCGCAGGTAGTGCAGTGAATGAATATTTACTAAACGAGTCGGCAGTATTTAAGCAAAGTCGTCCAGCTATTGCTAATATCGGTATTCCTGATCGCTTTATTGCTCATGGCTCCCAAGCAGAACAATTGGCCGACTGTGGTCTAAATGTCGAAGGCGTGATCAAACAGCTCAAAACGTTCTTATCGTAAGCAATGTTTTTAACGTTACAATATTTTTTAAAAAATTAATGCGTTAAAAAGGTCTTACTCAAAACTAATATAAGCTCCTTAAACAGAGCAAACGCCTACTAGCCGTAGGTGCTAACTTTTTTACAACTTGCGCAGTTTAGATGATCGCCAAAGTACTGGCTTGGTCAGCGTGACGGTTTTTTCGTTTTTATCGAACAATTTTAGTATAATGCGGGTGTCTTTTATAAGTTTCCGTTTATAAGAGACACGTTTTTAATCGCATAGATGTGGTGTGATGCGGCGGCTGTTTGGCATGTTGTGGGCACAAAGTTAGTCTTATTTTTTTATATTCATTCATCAAGCAAATAGGTTATTTATGGAACCCATGGTCGTCATCGCAGCGCGTACTGCTGAAAAAGTTGGTAAAGAGATTTTATATGCGCATCAAAACCGCCACAAAATCGAGTTAGATATTGAGTCTAAAGGACTTGATGGTCTGGTTACCCGCATTGATCGCTTTAGCGAAGAGCTCACTATTGAGACGCTAAAAGCCAGCTATCCTAATCATTCATTTTTGGGTGAAGAGTTTGGTATGCAAGAAGGCCGCGGCGAAGATGCTGACTGGTGCTGGATTATCGATCCACTAGACGGCACTAAGAACTTTGTCCACGGTGTACCGCAGTTCTGCGTATCTATCGCAGTCCAGCATAAAGGTGTCACCCAACATGGTGTGGTCTATGATCCTGTTCGTGATGAGATGTTCTCAGCGAGCCGCGGTAAAGGCGCGCGCTTGAACAATCGCCGTATGCAAGTGAGCGAGCGCAAAACCATTGATGGCGGTTTCTTTACGACTGGTCATCCGCTTGAGCGTAAGCGCAATGGCGAAGTTATCTCTTATGCCAAACAGCACTTTGAGAGCTTACAGAAGATATCTGAGGCAGGTGGTCAGGTACGTCGTATGGGTTCAGCTGCACTTGACTTGTGCTATGTTGCTGCTGGTCGTTTTGACGGTTATTTTGAGATGTCTATCAAGCCTTGGGACATCGCTGCGGGCGAGCTTATCGTAACTGAAGCACGTGGTGTGGTGGTTGATCATACTGGCGCGCACAACTCTATGACATCAGGCTCTATCTTTGCTTGTAATGTGAAATTGCTTAAGCCATTGATGCAAACAGTTGTACAAATTTGGGGTGACGCAATCTAAACGTTAACCTTAATGGTATTAACGTTTAGCGCTTTCAGGATTTAAATTCAAGTAATATCTATATTGAGTATGAATGAAAAAAGCTGGTTCCGTTATGGAGTCAGCTTTTTTGTTTTATCATCACCCTTATTGCCTGCTTTATCTTCGACGGTAATGCCTTTGAATGCTAATTCCTTACTGGTAGTTTCTAGCAGCTGCAACTCTTCTTCTATCAGCATTAGCATATCTTGTACGCGAGGCAGCGCCTTGCTACAAGCGGTGATACCAAACTCAATCTTATCTAAATAACTGGCTAAGGTGATATTCATCGCTTGACCATTAAAGACAATAGAAGCGGGGTACAACGATTGCAGACGTGCGCCGTTCCAGTACAGTGGCTTTTCAGAGCCAGGAACGTTGGAGATAATTAGGTTAAAGGCCTGCTTTTTGGGGAATAACCCTGTCGCTAGATTGATACCCTCCCACGCATAGGCAATCACACTATAGTTGATAACCTGCGCTTGATTCATGCGGCGAAAGCGACGTTTGCCGTTATTCATACTGCGATGAATCAATTCTATTCTACGTAAAGGATTGTCTAAGTGGGTACCCAAATTTGCCAATACAAATGACAGCTGATTACCCGAGACACTTTTGTCTGTACGTAGCGACATCGGCACAAAGGCAATCAATGGTTTGCTCGGCAGGGCGTCCATCGAGATTAGATAACGGCGAAGGGCACCAGAACAGACGGCGAGTACGACATCATTTTTGCTGATATTCAATCTCTCTGCGATATCGTTAAAGCGTTTGATGTCATAAGACTGTGCTGCTATACGACGAGATGCCGAAATGCGCTTGTTCAAAATGCTCATAGGTGCATCAAAAGTGCCGACATAGCCTTCATCGCTATAGTTTTTAAGGTTGTCTAGCAGCTCTGTGAATACAGGTTTGATGGTAGATATTTGCTCTTTAATGATGCGTTTGACCGATCTTTCAGCTGGCAAGATAGCGTTGACATGGTTGCGATGGCGCGCCATCAACGACCACACTGGCAAGGTTACGGGTTCTGTCGCTGATTGCGATAGCGACTTTTGTACCAAACGCATCGCAGCGATGCCATCTACCAATGAATGGTGAATCTTAAAGTACAACGCAAAACGCTCAGGGCTGCCCTCAGTTTCGGGCTCAATACCCTCAACCACATGACATTCCCACAGCGGCATGGCACGGTCCAACAGACGTCCATGCTCTCGTGAAACGTACATCAATAGTTCACGTACGCGTCCAGGACTTGGTAGCGCGACATGATGCAAATGATGCTCAACATCAAAATCTTTGTCTTTTTTCCAAAAGGCTAAATGTTCAAGTACCTGATTAAAAGGAAAGCTGGGCGGCACATCAGACTCTTGCATTTGTTTTACCAATTGATAGACAAAATCGCTATCCGCATTGTCTGGTAATTCAAATACAAACAGTCCACCAACGTGCATGGGCTGTTTACGCGACTCAAGAAGTAGAAACAACTGGTCGACTGCTGTGAGAAGTCGCATAATAAATCCTTTTATGACGATAAGTGTTATGTGAAAATTATAATAAGTAGATATTCAATCAAATAACATTTTTTATTATTTTATAGAGCGTGTTAAGCAATCAACCATAGCACTGACAGCACTATACGTAAATACTCAACACGCTCTATTATGACATGTCATCTATACTTCAATTTATTGAAAGAAATACCCAGTCTGTGGTGAGCTGGCAGTAGCCATCTTACGCATAGGCATACGACCTGCCAAAAACGCAGCGCGGCCTGCCCACATAGCATGTTTCATTGCGTGTGCCATCATTACCGGGTTTTGTGCATTGGCAATGGCTGAGTTCATCAGTACGCCATCACAGCCAAGCTCCATTGCAAGTGCAGCATCAGACGCAGTGCCGACACCAGCATCAACCAATACGGGCACTTTAGCGTTTTCGATTATTAAGCTAAGTGTATGACGATTGAGTAGACCAAGTCCTGAACCAATCAAGCTGCCAAGCGGCATAATGGCGACACAGCCCATGCTTTCTAATTCTTGTGCGACGATAGGGTCATCTGACGTATAAACCATCACCTCAAAGCCATCATCGATCAATACTTTAGCGGCTTTTAAAGTTTCCATAACGTTTGGGTATAAGGTTTTTTCATCACCCAATACCTCAAGTTTAACCAAATTATGCCCACCCAATAACTCGCGAGCAAGCTTACAAGTGCGAATGGCTGTTTCGGCGTCAAAGCAGCCAGCAGTATTCGGTAATATCGTATATTTATCAGGTGAAATCACATCTAATAAGTTAGGCTCATCACTATTTTGTCCAATATTGACACGGCGAATAGCAACGGTCACGATTTCGGCTGCTGAAGCGGCAATGGCTTCTCCAGTCTCTGTCATGTCTTTATATTTACCGGTACCGACTAACAGACGCGAAGAAAAGGTACGGCTACCGACAGTAAAGGTATCTTGTAAAAGTGGTGTTGGATGAGTAGTGCTAACGTTCTCTGACATAACGGAAAATCCTAATATCGAGCGGGAGAAGGGACAGACAAAATATGATGGGCAATCTAAGCAATCTAAAAGTTGTAATAGACAATGGCAAGCTGTCAGAAAAAAAATCGCATGATATGCTCACTTTGATAGTAATAATATGTGCTGGGCGATAGGTATAAAGCGCCAGTCACATAAAATAATACCCGTCTAAAACAAAATGCTATTATAACAAACTCATGCAACCTTACTGGCAGTCTTTTTTGATTCGAACTGTTAAGGACAAGGCATCCATCATGTCTTGGCGTGCGTACTTCTTACCTTCTCCTCACTTATTGGGCCGTCTTTATGATGCAGTTGCCATACAGCTTTGCGAAACGCCATCAGATTTTAGCCATACTTGCGATAGATCCTGAATTGCCGCCAACATTGGTACTCACCAAAGCTACTCCGTTGTCAGCGATCAATGAAGCGGTACGGTTTTTACAGCAGCAAGGCATTCGCGGTGTACCCACTTACGAAAGTGTTAGCGCAGATGATTTTGAAAAACGTATGAACGCAGCTTATGCTGGCAATACAGGAGAGTCGCAGCACATCGCTGCTGGACTTGAAGACCACCCTGATCTCGATAGTCTGGCAGATAGCGTCCCTGAAACTGAAGACTTGATGGATCAACAGGATGATGCGCCTATCATTCGTTTGATCAATGCATTATTGTCCGAAGCTATTCGTTTAAGTGCTTCAGACATTCATATTGAGACTTTTGAAAAGCGTTTGGTCGTTCGTTTCCGAGTCGATGGTGAGCTAAAAGAAATCATCACACCAAAACGCCAGCTAGCTCCATTGTTGGTCTCGCGTATTAAGGTAATGGCTAAGTTAGATATCGCCGAAAAGCGAGTACCGCAAGATGGTCGCATCAGTTTAAGATTGGCAGGGCGAGAGGTCGATGTGCGTGTATCGACCTTACCATCGAGCTTTGGTGAGCGTGTGGTGATGCGTCTATTAGACAAGCAAGCTGGTCGTTTGAATATGACGTATTTGGGTCTTTCTGATAGTGACTATACTGAGCTAAAGCGCTTAATTCATCGTCCGCATGGCATTATTTTGGTGACAGGACCGACTGGCTCGGGTAAAACCACGACGCTATATTCTGCATTGACCGACCTCAATGACCAAACTCGCAATATCTTGACCGCCGAAGATCCGATTGAGTTTCAGCTTGATGGTATCGGGCAGACGCAGGTTAACAATAAAGTAGATATGACATTTGCTAAAAGTTTGCGTGCAATGCTGCGTCAAGATCCCGATGTGGTGATGGTTGGTGAAATTCGTGATTTAGAGACAGCAGAGATTGCCGTACAGGCGTCTTTGACAGGGCATTTGGTACTATCGACGCTGCATACCAACACTGCTATCGGTGCAGTCACTCGCTTACAGGACATGGGTGTTGAGCCGTTTCTGTTGTCGTCGTCGCTTATTGGCGTAGTAGCGCAGCGTTTGGTGCGTACCTTATGTTCACATTGTCAAAGCTGGCAGGCTGCCGATACCGAGCAAGCCAAGCTATTTACCGAAATTGGCATTGGGTCAACGCTGAAAAGTGATGCCAAAGATATAGCAAGTGAGTCGATTCGTTTGCCCAAGCCAGTTGGCTGCGATAAATGTAATCAGTCAGGATTTAAAGGACGTACTGCTATCTATGAAGTCGTGCCAATCGACGATACATTGCGCCGTATGATTCATAGCAATACGGCTGAGTATGAGCTGGAAGAGTATGCGCGCCAGCAAACACCGTCGATACGTGCAGATGGTTTGCGTAAGGTCATAGAAGGGCGTACGACATTGGAAGAAGTGCTGCGAGTGACGAAAGAAAGCGCCTTAACGGACGATACAATATTGGTATAAATTTGCGAACTAGATACTGGTATAGCAAATAAAAAACAACTGGTGTGAATAGCCAGTTATTTAGTTTTAAAATTTTTATGATTGTGAAGCTTTAGAGTTTTTAGCCGCTATTATTTTGCAGCCATACACTCAATCTCAACGCTTGCTCCAGCAGCCAGTTCTGATACGCCAAAAGCTGAGCGTACAGGATAAGGCTTTATCATCTCAACCTTGTAGACCTTATTAAAGTCATCAAAGTCATCCATATCAGTCAGCATGACCATACATTTAACGATATCAGACTTTCGGTAGCCGTACTTTAATAGCGTGCTATGGATGTTATCGAGCACTTGCTTGGTTTCAGCTTTGATACCGCCTTTGACCAGTTTGCCATCTTTAAAGCCAATTTGTCCCGACATATACAACGTATTGCCCACGCGTACAGCCTCTGAAAAAGGATAAGTACCGCCATCGCCCAAGAAAGTAGGGCCAGATTTAGCAATGCTAACAACTGTCGTCGTATTAGCATTAGCGCTATGAACAAAACCCAATGAGCACATAGTGGCTAGCGCTAGCGTAGATAGGCAAGTGCTAAGTTTGGACATACTGTTTCCTCATTGGGTTTGTTATCAATTTTTATTAACTACTTGTCAGTACTATTATTTTGAGTAGATGATGCATCGCTTTCTTCGATTGATGCCTCGGTTTTAGAGTCATCTTCTGCAACTTTTTCAGACGCTTTACCTTGGCGGCGTGCCTCTAGCTCCGCTTTTGGTATCCATGCCCACGTCATCTCAACCACAATTGGATCGCGGTCACTATCAGATTCACGATCTTTGATGACACAAGGGATAATCATCTCACCTTTTGGTGTGTTTAGGATATCCAAACGCTGTTCATCAGACAAGCTTGCAATAGCAGCAATTTGACCTTTTTTGATTGGACGATGGAAATTTACCGAGTAAGATTTAATCAGCAGAATGCGATCAGAAGGCAAGTTTAAACCCAAAATAAAGCCAGTAGCCGTCTCAGCCAGTAATGTGATAGCGACTGCATGAATAGAGCCGATATGGTTTTGGACGGCTTTATTGTTGTTTAAACTAACGACGACTTGGTTTGGTTCTACCGTCTCATAATAAATGCCGGTCGTGCCGACATAGGGAACGACCTTGCCAAAGGCTTTAGATAAAATACTTGAGCGTGCACCAGCAGGCAGATATTTGGTGACGGATAACAGTTTGGTAAATTGATTGCTAATTGGTTTTAGCGTGCTACTGGGTTTTTCAACTGAAGATTTTGTGCTGTCAGATACTTTGGCTGGCAGTTTATTGGTCAACTTGGCGGGTAGTTTTTTTAATAATCCTGACATACAAAATTCCTTAACGTAAATGAGTTGAATGACATTATTAGCATGGCTTTTTATGATAGCGACACAAATATAGATAATGAAAGTCGCTATAAATACTATGGTACATCAACCATTGCCTTCCTACTATTATTAGCATGAACTGCTGCGCTTACAAAACTATAGTAGCGTGGCTATGTTGCTAGGTTATGTCATCAATTTAGATCGCCACTTAAAGTAGTCTAGGTATCTTATATGCCAGCGTCATTTGGACAAAGGAAGCCGAGTGAAAGTACTACAAATAGTAGACTAAGTGAGACTGATACCGTATCTAATTTATAGAGGGTTGACTATAGTTACCATGCCAATAGACAGTCACGTTATAATGACAAAATGTTAGCATGTCTATTTTAAACCTGTTTTTAATGCCGCTGGATAACGTTATGCCTGATATGTCTGCTCATGAACCGACCAATATTATTTATACGGGCGTTGCTGGTACAGGTAAAACCTATAGATTACTGCAAATCGCGAAGCAATATACCGACTATCTACCCAAGACTGAAAATGAAGATTTATTAGCACAGCTGCTGCAAGGTCTAAGCTGGCGCGAAGTATTATGTTTGGTATTTTTAGATTTACGTACTGAACAACAGGATTTGTTAAAGGTACGAGAAATTATTGATCATCCTTTTTTTATGACCAAAGCTGCTCAGAACTCACGTGATAAAAATCTAGATAGTACAGCTTGGTTAGAGTTACGCAGACATAGCCCTACGAACTCTCAAACAGTCAGTTTTGATAACCGCGCTAGCCAAGCTTATTTTGATAAAGACAACAGTGGAGCATGGTATTTATTACCTGAGTGTATGGTGCTACTAGAAGATTTATCGCAGCAATTAGCAGAGTTTCAGCAGGCACAGCGTGACAACCAAGCCCATCAAAATCAAAACATTGCTCAGCAACGTTTTAGTATGGTGAGCTTCCACCAAGCCTACGGTTATGAAGAGTTTGTAGAAGGTATACGGCCTGTCATGAGTGGCGCTGCACCAGCAAATAACAGCCCTTCTAATCAAACTCAAATGAGTTACGCGGTGCAAGATGGAGCATTCCTGAAGCTATGCCAACGCGCAGCCCGTGACCCTCAGCAGCGTTATGCCATGCTGATTGATGAGATTAACCGTGCTAACGTGTCACGAGTGTTTGGTGAGCTTCTCAGTTTGATAGAGCCTGATAAACGAGCGGGCAAGCCAAATGCGATGACAGTAAGTTTGGCGTATTCTGGGCGTGCTTTTAGTGTGCCTGCCAATGTCGATATTTATGCCACTATGAATACCCAAGACCATTCTTTAGCACCACTTGATATGGCGTTACGCCGACGTTTTCGTTTTATTGACTGCTCACCGCAGCCTAATTTACTATCGACAATTCGAGCCAGCAATGACACCGACACTGGACTGTCTGACGGTTCAGAAGCAGCTATGATAGATTTGAGCAAATTACTAACAGGCTTAAATAAACGTATCGTGCAGACACTGGGAGTAGAAGCGCAGTTGGGACATGCTTTTTTATTTACCGTCACTCAATTAGAGCAATTACAAACAGCTCTCGTTGAACAAGTTATTCCTCAATTGGCTCAAGCAGCTGGTGGTCAAATTACGGTGCTGCAGTATATCTTTAGAGATGAGCAGCAACCGACAAGCAAGCAGTTTGTACAGGACAGTCAAGCATTGATGAATGACGACTTGTATAATCCGATGGGCAACCAAAACAATGCTTCCGCTGAACACCAAATGTTTGCAGGGCAGGGTTCTTTTCTTGGTCAGTCTATGAGTGTAAATAGTTATACTATCAATGCCGATCTGACTGCTAGGGAAGGTGAGTTTAGTAATGCTGCTATCTATCAGCGTTTGTACTAGCAGGGTGACCGTTCAGTGATAACGAATAATCCATATTACGCCAAAGAGCACTCTATTAGGGCAAATAGTCGTCAGACTCGTATCCCTAATAGTAGTGTCGCTACCATGAATGTTATCACCGTGTTTGAGCATCAACGTCTGACCGTGCATGATTTTTTGCAAGCATCTGATTTCGATTGGCTAATAGTGCAAGAGTTTGCAGCATTTACTATCAAGCGTAAGCGAGGACAGTGGCAGCTTAAGGTTGGGCACTATATTGGGATTATTCTCCTACCTAGTGGCATAACGCTTGAGATATTGCCAAAGCTAAATCAGTCTACTCAGAGCAATGATATCGTCCAGACCCGTCATTGGGTACAGGGTATGCTATCGGATTTAATTAATCTTGATACGCGTAACAATCGTAAGCTACCCAATACGAAAAATTTCGGTCAGTTTAGTCCCCAGTCCACTCCTTTAGCGTTAAAAGTATTGCCTATATCAGACTGGCTGATTGAGCAGTTTTTGCAGCGTTTAATGGATTATCAACCAACCAAGCATTATCAGGCTCAGATTGAAAATCAGGCATCCCTGCAAGGTCGACTGCTTATCAAAGAGCAACTGCGTCATAATAGTATGCAACCGCATAAGTTCATCTGTGAAAGTAGCGTATTAAGTCACGACATGTTGGCCAATCGATTGATTAAGAGTGCATTGGTTTACTTGATGCCTTTATTGCCCAAGTTTATTTCCTCAAAACTGTTGCAGCCATGGCAGCAAGTGCCTACACTAAACAACTTTGAGATGCAGCAGATAGCGTTAATATATGCTCAAGCAAAGCGTCAGCTAGACGTTCAGCCACTCCAAAAGCAAAAATTGCATGCCGCGCAGCAGTTAGTAGACTTGGCATACTGGTTATTGAAACAGACGACAGCTACGACAGGTAACGGTATTGATCCAAATAGACAAAATTGCTCTCAGCTAAGATTGTGTTTATTGATCGATATGAATCAAGCTTTTGAGCAATGGGCAAGTCAGCGTATCGCATCTGTATTTCAGCAGATTAGTAGCAATTATCGTCCTTTTTACCAAACCCAAAGTGTCTGGCTAAACGATGCTGAAGGACTAGCGTGCTTATCTATACGGCCTGATTTGCTGATATTTGAAACTGCCTCTGATGATTATCAAAATCAGAGTGATACAGCAGCTCATCAAACTAAAGCTAAAGAAAAAACCAAAGGTCACTACAGTCATGTCATCGATATTAAGTGGAAGTACTTACCACATGCCGCTGCGATTAGTGCGAGCGACGCTTATCAATTGACTAGCTATGCACAAGCTTACTTGGCGGGGCAGATCTGGTTGGTTTATCCGGTGCTAGGTAGTGATAGGCAGCCAGTAGCGCTCAAGCAGCAAACTCATTATGGTAGTAACGATAGCAGTAGCGATGATATTAAAAACAATGAATCAATTGATGCCCATTTATGGTTAATGCCGTTTGATGTTTTGACAGGTACACTCAACGGTGAAGTACTGCCACATTTGGACAAAGTTTAATATCGTTATCAATGACAGCGCGAATGACTGATGGATAAAGGGCCTTATTGTCACTATTTTGGTGAAATTGACGTAATTTTAAAAAAATTAGCGATTATTTGAAATTAATCGAAAATAGGTGTTGACACAATCGCCTTTACCCCTTAATATGTGCACCTCGATAGCGAGGAACATTAATAAGTTAGCGGCATTGCCAACAACGAGTTGATTGACAAACTATCGTGATAATAGAGAATTTCGGAGTGTGGCGCAGTTTGGTAGCGCATCTGGTTTGGGACCAGAGGGTCGTAGGTTCGAATCCTATCACTCCGACCATCTATTTTAAGAGCCTTACAGGCTTTTTTTTATGTATAACGGTTTAGTTTCTGATATAGTAAAATATATTGCAAAGTAAGCTTAGTATATAAAAGTCCTCTAAGAGCGCCTGTAGCTCAGCTGGATAGAGCATCTCCCTTCTAAGGAGGTGGCCGCAGGTTCGAATCCTGCCAGGCGCACCATTTAGCCTGCAAATCTTGCCTATTCTTTGGCAATAGTTATGGCGGTTGTAGCTCAGTTGGTAGAGCCCCGGGTTGTGATCTCGGTTGTCGTGGGTTCGAGTCCCATCAGTCGCCCCATATTTTATTCTGTATGTATCTACATAAAAATCATATCTCAATCTAAAAAATATATAAGTAATAGCACTCGCCCTTGATGGCGATTTTTTTATGCCTATTCGATTTTATCTCTATATTATCTTTATAATATTAAACAGATTGAGTTTGATAGCACCTTCAATACTAGATAATCCCCCAAGTTTTTACCAACATTGCCTATAGTTTTCCTTGAGGCCTAGCGTGACTGTGTCTATTCTATTATCGTTTAGTAATTCTAATAAGTAAATAGACATGACGTTTTAAATGATGCATTATGCTTAAATGTTATCACATTCATTGTATTTAATAAAAATTATTTATTGGAGCCAGTATTGGCATAGAGCAAACCGACAGAACTTGTTATTAAGAGTATTATTTTTTTAAGATGAATCGTTATTAATCTGCATTACTGAGGAATTGATTGATGGACGCACTGAGTGTATTGCTGCAAAACGTGCATTTATTTGAGACTAAGTATTACCGTCTAAATGGCACTGGCAATTGGTCTTATTCTATTACTAGAAAAGACACCATTTTATTTTACTTAGTAATGTCTGGCGGTTTTTGCATTGATGTCGGTAATGGTCTACGGGAAGCTCGCGCTGGCGACATGATTATGATTCCGAATGCGCACAAGCACGTGAGTTATGCACTTAATCACCATGGCGATGTTGCTGAGTCGCTTGATGAACTATTGAGTAATTGCACCGAGCGTACACTTGATATCGATGGCGATGGAGACCCCAATTCATCTTTGATACTAATCGAATGCAAATACGACAAAGAGATGATTAATCCTCTGTTGTCGGTACTGCCACCGATATTGCCAGAGCTCAATGATGCTGCTGACGGACGGTTTGAAGTGATTGATGTAGAGATAAAGCTGCTAACACTAGAAGCTGAGCGTGAGCGTATGGGCAAAACGGCCGTAATCAATCATTGGGCAAGCATCATGATGATTGAGTGTTTGCGCGTGTATATTGAAAGCTTGCCTGAAGCCACAGAAAACTGGCTCAAAGCCATGAAGGATCCTTTTTTGACCAAGGCACTAGCCGCGATGCATGGGGCACCGAGTGAAAGCTGGACCATTCATCAACTTGCAGAAGTAGCAGGAATGTCGCGTTCCAGCTTTGCACAGCGTTTTAAAGACACTGTTGGTATGCCGCCACTGACTTATCTGATTGATTACCGCTTACGATTGGCGGCTCGCTATTTACGCTTACAGCAAAACAGTATTAGCCGTATCAGCGAGATGGTGGGCTACGCCTCAGATTCGACTTTTAGTCAGGCATTTAAGCGTGTGTATGGTGTCTCGCCAAAAGCATACCGTCAGCAGTATCGACAGAATAATCTTGCATAGTTCTAGTTGCTGTTTATTTAAGTTATTTAAATAGAATCTCGACGATAAGCGCTAAGGTCATTTATATGTCCTTGGCGCTTTTTTTTAATTTGTGAATACATATTGTTTATAAACGTTGAGTCACTCATATCTATAAGACCTTTGGTAACTTGCTATGGCTATTTTAGTTAAGGACAGCTGACATTGAGTCTGTGTTCAGGTACTATGGGTTGATGAGTCGTCGAGACAAAAGCGTTGATTTTGTAGCGCGTTATATGCCCTTATACGATAGGCATATAAAAGAATCGAGACGATGTTTATTTTCGCTGCTGATGGTATGTTATGACTGAACCGACCGCAAAGCTAAATGCAGAAAGTAATGGCCAACAAGAGACCATTACAACTGCTAAAAAAGAAAGTAATGTTGATAAAAACACTGCTGTAGAGAACCCGCATGTCGGCAAAGAGGCGCCGAAAAATGAGCCGGTAGATACACCTGATAAGGCGGCATTATTGACGATGTTTACCTTGTCAGATATCGAGGCGGTAGCAACTGAAGCAGTAATATCTGAGTCATCCGATAGTCTTACAGTAGCTGCAAAACCTGTGGCGCAAGAAACCAATGTCGCTACGCAGCGTGTTGCGCTTTATCGTGTTCAGCATGAGCGTACTCGACTGTTATATATGGCATCTGCCAATACGCGTCCTACTTACTTAGTACAAACCCTGAAGCCACAATTCGCAGAATATCAGCAATATTTACTTGCGCAGCAGCTTGATAAACGTGGGTTGATGGATACGGATACGCTCGAAAGACTCTGGCAGCAGCTGCATGTGGTCGATGATATTATTGCAGATATCGTGCTTCATATGCCTGCACAGCAGCCCGCCGGTTGGCAGCTGACGACTCAAGATGGTCGCAACCCATTGTGCTTTGCTACAGTCGGTAAGTTAAAGCACGGCAAGCCAATTCGCGACCAAGGTAGCCTCAACAGCTATGTACTTGGGCACTTTGGCGTGAGTAGCTTTACCTACGATCGAGGCTATTATATCGGTCATGTGGTTGGTTATTTATTCAGCTGTTATTATTGTGCTCACTTGTCGATTACTTATGGCGTCACAGCCCTTGGCCAGCAAGTCGTGGCTGACTATGATTATGCCAGTCTTGAAACCCCGCATATGGTTAGGTTATTACAAGGTCTTGACGGTTATTGCAAAAAACGCATTTATCAGTTGGCCGTTATTTGTGCGCGCTTGAGTGTTTTTGCGAGTGATAAACGTATTGAAAGAATGCTAATCGCTGAGGTTAATGACTTTGATAAAAAGCTACAGCAGCAGCATTTGGATGTCTTATTATTACAAGGTTTAATGCCTGATAGTAATGACTCAACGCCACTGCTCTAAGCGTTGAATGTCAAATTAATAAATTTCTATTAAGTCATAAATTATAACTGTCTACCTGTAAGCCTCTTAGGATATCTGTTGCCATGCCTGCCTATCATTTCAAAGCGCTTGACGACCATGGCGTTGTCCAAAAAGGCTTGCTAGAAGGGGACTCTGCGCGGCAAATTCGCCAGCAGCTGCGTGATAAGCAATGGACACCTGTTGAAGTCAATCCGGTCAATGACAGACAGAGTCAGAGCAAAAACCGCTACAAAAAACCGTCTGCATACGAGCTGGCATTGCTGACACGTCAGCTATCTGTATTATTGGCAGCGGGTATTCCACTTGAGGAAACCTTGGCAGCGGTTGCTAAGCAATCCCCAAAAACTCATATCAAATCCTTAATGCTTGCAGTGCGCTCACATGTCTTGGAAGGACTCAGCTTAGCACGTGCTTTGCAACAAGCCGCTAGCTTTCCGCCGTTATATATCGCTACGATTGCTGCAGGCGAAAAATCTGGTCACCTTGATCTTATCCTCAACCAACTAGCAGACTACACCGAAAACCGTTTTGCCCTCCAAAAGAAAATCCAAGGGGCTATGGTCTATCCGATTGTTCTGATGGTAATGGCAATTGCGGTAATTATGGGGCTGATGAGCTTCGTCGTGCCCAAAATTGTCAAAGTCTTTGAACAGTCTGAGCAAGCACTGCCTTTAATTACTCAAATCGTTCTCACGCTATCGAATATCATTACTCAGTGGTGGTGGTTGATACTATTGGTATTGGCAAGTACCGCATTTTTATTCTACCGTTTTGCCCAAACGCAAGCAGGTAAATTAACTATCGATAGCGTGGTGCTTAGATTGCCGATACTAGCTAGATTGTCCAAAGGTCTGAATGCCGCGCGGTTTGCCAGTACCCTTGCGATACTAGTACGATCAGGGGTGCCACTGATTGAGGCATTACATATTGGGGCTGCGGTCACGACCAATTTACATATCCAAAAAACGATTATTACTGCGGCTGATAGGGTCACAGAAGGCTCCAGCTTGTCTAGTCAACTAGAGAAATCTACTTACTTTCCACCGATGATGGTACAGATGATAAAAAGCGGAGAAAACTCAGGCGAGCTTGAAAATATGCTGAGCCGTGCCGCCAATATGCAGGAGGCAGAAGCAACCAATTTTATCAGCACCTTATTATCATTACTTGAGCCTTTAATGCTGGTGTTGATGGGCGTAGTAGTTATGATTATTGTAATGGCGGTTATGCTACCTATCGTTAATATGAACGATTTAGCAGGCTAGGTTCAGTCGCTAGCCTATGATTCATTATGCTATTCACATACAGACAGCTTCCTATCTCCAAAACCTCTATTTAGTTCTCTTTTACTCTATTCATATCACCTAACTTGCTTGCTAAACCTTGGACTAGCTTTCTTAAGGTTTGCTTACTGTTGTATATTGTTGAACGAACGCTATTTTTGCTATGGCAAACGCCAGCACCGCGCTATAGTAAGCACGTTTTAATAGTCATACATTTGATGTCAGCTAATATTTAACTTTGGCTAAGATAGCAAATTCAAACTGGGCGCAGCGCTGGATAAAAATAAAACCATGGTTTATAGTGACAATAGTTTCAAAGCTCATTGATATATCATTGATGAGAGCCACGATAGAACGCCACTTTTACTATTTACATAACTGTGATGACCAAAGCGATGACTATGACTGACAAACTCCAAGTAAATATGATGCCAAAAAGTGCTATTCAGGATATGCAATTCCATCCGAATGTTGTAAATGACCATAAGACCGCTTCTTCAGCTATGCAGCGCAGTGCGACAAAAAAGTCTGGTCAAGCAGGATTCACTCTTATCGAGATTATGGTCGTTATTGTGATCCTAGCCATTCTTGCTGGATTAGTGGTACCAAAAGTAGTCGGTCAAAGTGATAAGGCCCGTGTTAAAACAACTGAAACGGCGCTTGCTACTGTCTCAAATGCGCTAGATATGTACAAGGTTGATAATTCGCGCTATCCAACGACCGCTCAAGGGTTAGAGGCGCTTACGACACCGCCAGCTGATGCAAAAAACTATCCTGAAGGTGGGTATATCAAAGGTGGTTATCCAACTGATGGCTGGGAAAATGAGATGCAATATGTTGCACCAGGTAGTGAAGGGCGACCTTACGATTTATTTTCGTTAGGTGCTGATGGTCAACAAGGTGGTGAAGGTCAAGATGCGGATCTTTATGCTCAGCTATAAGGCTTAATAACAGACGTATAGTGAACAAATTCTGATACTGATATAGCTTTGTAGAATGAAACATTCGTTCATCCATGCACTTTCAACAATTTATAAATATCAACCAATATTCTCTTATTGGTTGATATTTTTTATCAGTAGATAAATCGCCTGCTGTTCATTACAAGTTTGATAGCCAGTGCTATAAATATATCTATGCGCTCAGCAAAATAGTCATCGCAAACTGCAATTAAAGGTAATCATCTATGTCGATTCAACAGTCTAATAAATATTTTTCTAAAAACCTTTATAAATTGGTTCTAACTGTTGCAAGCACTTCATTAGTAACGGTTCTGTCAATGACATCGATCAGTGTACAAGCAGCAGGGTTAAATGACTTATTTAAAAATAGCTCCTCGGCAAAATCAAAGTTCTTACCAGTGGATGAAGCCTTTCAGGTGGTCAGTAATACCAAAGCGACTTCCAAAGGCACGCGGTTGTCGATTAGTTTTGAAATTACACCAGGGCATTATGTCTACAAGGATAAGCTTACGTTGAGCTTCCCTAAAGGAATAAGTGCCACGCCGTTCGCTTTTAATCAATCACCAGTATCAATCAATGATCCGACCTTTGGTCAGGTTCCTGTATTTACGCAAAGAAGCGTCATTGCAACCACAACACTGACGACGAGTAATGGTAAGGGCGCCAAAAACGCGCCTGTTATTATTGGTTGGCAAGGGTGTGCAACGGCTGGGCTATGCTACCCACCAGAAAAAGTTAAAACCAAAATAGACATTGCTGCGACACGCAGATAAATAGCGAGCAGATTGATTAAAATATCGGTAATAATAGGTAGCCATTCATGTCCATCAAGACATCACCAAAGTCTTCATCATTTAGCGTATCTACCCATTCGAAAAAATCCCATATCTTAGCGCTTGCCATCGCTAGTGGCTCATTGCTGACAGGTTTATCAGCGACATCGACGGTACAAGCAGCAGGGTTAGGCGACCTTTTCGGTAGTAGTGAAAGCTCGTCGAAGTCAAAGTTTTTGCCAGTAGATCAAGCGTTTCAGGTGAGTACAGATAGTACCCCTGTCAAAGCAGGTACGCGGTTATCTATTAATTTCGATATCACTCCTGAACATTACGTCTATAAAAAGCA
Organism: Psychrobacter sp. MES7-P7E; assembly: GCF_002863645.1. Classification (NCBI taxonomy): domain Bacteria; kingdom Pseudomonadati; phylum Pseudomonadota; class Gammaproteobacteria; order Moraxellales; family Moraxellaceae; genus Psychrobacter; species Psychrobacter sp. MES7-P7E. The sequence goes on from NZ_PJBU01000114.1 coordinate 82,610, forward strand.
AATTAAGCTTACGCTACCCGCTGGCGTGACGGCTGCACCTTTTACCTTTAGCCAGACACCATATTCGATAGATGATCCGACTTTTGGCAAAGTACTGGTATTTGATCAAGCAAATATGGTCGCTACCACCACACTGACGAACAATAGTGGCAAGAATATAGATAGTGCCGCTATCGTCGTCGGCTGGCAAGGCTGTGCAAAAGCAGGACTGTGCTATCCACCTGAAAAGATTAATACGACTGTCGATATTGCAGCTTCATCGACGCAGGTATCAGCAGATAGTGAGAGTAGTGCGAGCTCGACCAATTCAGCGATAAATGCTACTGAGACGTCAGAAGAGAATGGTTCAGCAGGTCTTGATAATGCTTTGCCTGATGAGGCGCAAGCACTGACAGACGATGGGGCTATTGACTATGATCTCATTGATGACAGCACTGTAGAGTATGATTCTTTAGATAGTAGTACGGCGACGAATACGATTTCTGCAGCAAATAGCAGCGTAACAGGCGAGACGGCCAATAGCGAAAACGCATCAAACAATAGTTTTGTTGATAGCGATCCTTTTGGTTTGGCCTCTCACCCTTGGCTGGCATTAGTACTATTATTTTTAGCAGGCTTAGGCTTGGCTTTGACGCCTTGCGTCCTACCGATGCTGCCTATTGTGGCCAATATTGTAGCCCGCGAACAAAACCCAACGGTCAAACGCGGTGTCATCTTGACCACCAGTTACGCGATTGGGGTAGCGACTGCTTATGGTATTTTGGGCGCTGTTATCGCAGTATTCGGTGAGTCTTTAGGTATTATTGGTTGGCTGCAGAACCCGATCATTCTCATTAGCTTTGCTATCGTTTTTATACTTCTCGCACTATACATGTTAGGTCTTTTCAGTGTGCGATTACCACAAGCGATCAGTCGAAAGATGCAAGGCTTAAGCCAAGCAGGTGACAGTAAGCTTGGTAGTACAGGCGGCAGTTTGCTCGCTGGGTTTTTATCAGCGCTAGTCGTGTCACCTTGTGTTTCTGCACCATTATTTGGGGCACTATTAGCGGTTTCTACCATTGGTAGTCCGTTGCTCGGCTTTGCCGCTTTATTTATGCTAGGTTTTGGTTTATCAGCGCCGCTTATTCTAATCGGTGCTACCCAAGGCAAGATTATGCCAAAGGCAGGCGAGTGGATGAATTGGGTCAAGCAAGGCTTTGCTTTACTACTGTTTGCTGTGGCACTGCTATTGATTGAGCGCGTGTTTATATCGCCAGTCATGCTGATGGTATGGGCGTTATGGTTTATGGTCGTGGCAACATGGGCATGGAGTTGGCTAGGCAAAGGTCGTATGCTGACCCAAGCATTAAGCCTTATCGCTGGTATTTGGGCCGCTTGCCTAATAGTCGGCGCTGCATTGGGTAATGACGATAGCTTACATCCATTAGCGTCATTGGGTGCAGCACCGATGATGGTACAGTCAACGTCTGGTCAACCAGCGAATAGTGATAGCACCACTGATAAGACAATCACGACGCTTGCAGAGCTAGATGCTATTGTCGCAGCCAATCCGAATGTCATTGTCGATCTGACAGCAGAGTGGTGTATTGAGTGCCGCATTATGGACAAGAACCTGTTTCATTATCGTCCAGCTCAAATGCAAGGTTGGCAATTAGTGAAGCTCGACATAACTGAAACAACAGCAGACTCAAAAGCCGTGTTGTCTCGTTACCAACTCTTTGGTCCACCAGCGCTGCTATATTATATTGATGGTCAGCTAGTAAATCAGCAAGTGGGTGAGATTGGTCGCTCAGAATTTGAGCAAACATTATCGGCGTTGAACAACTAAAGTTTAACAATGAACACTTAAGAAACCAGTGTAATATTTCGAAAATTCTTAAGAATATTAAGAAGGCCAGTATACTAAGAAAGTATGCTGGCTTTTTTGATGCCATTAAATTCATACTATAGAATATTTATTAAGTATTTGTTATATAAGTAATTATATTGATAGGCGGTTATTTTAACTATCGATAAAGCTAGTATCGTGCTTATATTTTCATTACAATAAGGAAACAATGCAGCAGGGGCACTAATTGTCATTTTTTCCGCTCCTAATATCTGCGATTAGCTGATAGTCTCAGTCAATTCTATTTTAGCGATAACGCTAATGGCCATATTAATTACCTCATATACTCTGCTAGCGCTAATGCTAGTTAGATAAAGGACACTTATGTTTGCCCATACCATTACTCAGCGTCACCAACAGCCGTCTTACCAGAATGCACATATGCCTCTTCGTATTGCAGTTGCGCTTGCGTTGAGTTGTACCGCGATACAAGTACAAGCTGCTGATGACTCTCAGACTTATAACGAATTGCCAGCACCCGAAGCTGCATTTGAATACGAGGATCTTGACCTATCACAGGGTCTTGGTAATAGTGCGATATCTTCTGACGTGGGTACACAAAGTAGCAAAATAATTAGCAAAGAATTTATTGCTCAGCAAGCCAAGCTGTTTTCTGAATGTACGCAAGTCCAGTCTAGTGCTGCTCGCCTAGCTTGTTTTGATAAGGTAGCTGAACAAGGTAAAACGCCAAGCTATACCTCAACCAAACAACCAATTGATTTGGCAAAAACCTTTCAAAGTACGGTCTCAGGTAATCCAAAAGTGATATTGGCTGAGTCTCAAACGGCGATGAGTGGTACGACAGTTGAAGATGCAGACACCATTTTAATGACCAATCAGCAAACAGCAGCCAGCAAATTGAAGGCAAATGGCAACGTAGAAGTAGATGCTGAAACGAATAGTGAGGCACAGATTTTAGAAAATGTCGGTGTCACTCAAACAGACATCGAAAAATTCTCGCCACTCAGTCTATCTTATGACCTAGATAAAAATAGTGAGCGTGGTACTTGGACGGTCAGACCATATCGACCGACGTATCTGTTGCCACTATTTTATACTTTCGATCCCAATTTAAGTCCAAGTACACCATCGCAAAAAACAGATCCTTTTGATTCTAATGATATACGTGAGACTGAGCTAAAATTCCAATTATCCCTAAAAACAAAAGTCGCAGAAGATTTGTTTGATACCAGTGCTGACCTATGGTTTGGCTATACTCAAGAATCACATTGGCAAGTTTATAACGAAGACAACTCGCGTCCATTCCGTGCTACCGATTATCAACCTGAAATATTCTTAACCCAACCTGTGACAGCAGATCTGCCTTTTGGTGGACGTCTGCGTATGTTGGGCGCAGGTGCTGTCCATCACTCGAATGGACAAGATGATCCATTATCACGTTCATGGAATCGTGCTTACCTCATGGCGGGCGCAGAGTGGGGCAGACTCTCAGTCATACCGCGCCTATGGGCTCGAGTAAATAACGAAAGTAGTAGCGATGACGATAATCCAGATATCGAAGACTACATGGGCTACGGTGATATCAAATTCTTATATGATTTGCCGGCTGATCAGAGCATTAGCGGTACCTTGCGCTACAATCCAGGTACCAATAAAGGTGCTGCGCAAATCGACTATATCTATCCTATCTCAGAGAACGTTAATGGTATGGTTCAGCTATTCCAAGGATATGGTGAGTCGATCATTGATTATAATCATGAAAATACCTCTATCGGCTTCGGTATCGTACTGAACGATTGGAAAGGGCTTTAATTCGGAAGGGACATTAATTTGAGAAAGGCTCTAATATAGGTGAAATTTATTATAAGTTATGACAAATTATAGTTTATGCGCCGTTTAGCGCCTTATCAAACTGGACTGTGGTTGGCAGAATATATGGATATGCGCTGCCAACTATGCCGTATTTATCGTAGTACACCACAATCTCAACTACTGCATCATCAAGCGCAATCTAGCCTAGATAATATAACGGATACGCCACCTACACGGATAGCCTCAAAGAAACACTCTTTTCTTACTAATATCCGTAATCAAGCAAACAGCTATTTGAGCAGTGGTTTACTTTGTGCTCACTGTCATAACGATATCACTTGGTTACCAAGACCTTTTGAAGTAGATATCGCTCCTAGTATATCTCTATCTATCCAAGCCTCTACTTACTACGAGTATCCAATACGTCAAGCTATCCGAGCATTTAAGCATCAGGAGGATATGACGAAACTGCCGTTACTATTACATACCATACGTCAATTACCGCGTCCACATGGTTGTCATCGTAATAACAGCGTGATTGTTGCTATGCCAACAACAAGTCAAAGATTGGTCAAACGTGGGTTCGATCCTGTCAGTATTCTATCTGCCCAATTGTCTAAACATTGGCAAATTCCTTTATGGCAAGGCGTTAAGCGCATTGACGATACAGTTAGTCAGCAGGGACTGACTCGTGCCGAACGTCTTAGTAACTTAGACAACGCCTTTGCTCTAATCGAAAGGCCTCCTACAAAACGCTTACTACTATTCGATGATGTATCTACCACAGGTGCAAGCTTACAAGCATTAGCGCAAGCGTTCATTCCACCTGCAGCAATAAAATCAGCAACGGATAGCAGCCATAATAGTTATCAAATTTCTGCTTACGTATTAGCCCATGGCAGCAAACCCTAAACCCAATATATCTTTGTCAATAATATCTAATTATTGCTAATATATTTCCTTAACGCTATATTATTATAGTTATGTATACTAATTTGTTGTTCTGAACTAAATGTCTAAGTTATCTTTTGGCGGATTAATATATGAGTGAAGGAGGCTAGGAAGCGCCTGTAGTTATTTCTAGATGGTATTTATTAGATATCGTGGAATGAAAATTGCATGTTATTAAATAAATATATGCGAAGAATCATGGTGATAAGACAAAATCATAAGATACTCATACTCAATACGCCGTAAGTAAAAGACAGATAATTGCAGTTTTAAATAGGAACACGATGTGAATGCATCTTTGAACATTCTACCACCTAAGCTGAAGAACGTAAGCTCAGGTTTTACCTTAATTGAATTGATGGTAACCATTGCTGTTCTTGCCATTATTGTGAGTATTGCTGCTCCAAATATTAGTACACAACTTGCTAATCAGCGGGTGAAGTCGACAACAGCTACTTTAGTTAATGCACTGAAAGAAGCCAAAGCTGAAAGTATTATCCGTCGTCAAAACATTACTTTAAGCTATGATAATGATAGTAATCCTAAAGTCATTATCATTTCAGGATCAGAAGCAAATCCTATTGCTAACTATAACTATAATGATGAAAGTGAAATTGTATCAGCACTAGAAACCATAACCTTTGAACCTAGTAAACGAGTCACTGCTACAGTCACTTACACTGTCTGTGATAGCAATACTTCAGTGCAACCAAGAGTAATTTCAGTGAGTAGAGTTGCTAATATTACTGACCAAGTAGGAGGTAGCTGTCAATGAATGGGTCAAGTTTTCAACGAGGTGTTGGTTTAGTAGAGGTATTAGTGGCTGTTTTACTACTATCTATTGCGATATTGGGCTTTAGTGCGCTACAAATGCGTGCAATTACAGCCACTGACGAGAGTTTAGTTAGAACCAAATCTTTAACAGTGATTCGCAATTTAGCTGAAGTGATGCGTGGCTATCCAGAGGCGTATATTAAAGATAGTAGCGCACCTCCTTTTGAAAGCATACTCTCGACAGAGTTTTCTGAGTTATCCTTAGCTGAACGAGCAAAAGTAACTCCAACTATACAGGCTGTAATAAATAGTTCGGCTACTGATACAGTGGTTATCTCATATGTTAAAACTAATAATGATGGTACTAAGACCACCGTCAGTAAAACAGTAAGTATTTTAGCTAGTGGTGAAAATTGCTTATCTACTACTACTAGCAATATAGGTGGCAAAATTGTACCAAAACAATCTTGTACTATTAATGAGCTTGCTGCTCGTGATGGGCTTATGATCAAAAAGATGGCAGCTGATGAAAATATTGCTGTCAGTATTGCTACCTGTCCTGGAAGTTCTGCGAATGCTATACAACAACAAATGTGTATTATTACCGCATGGAATGGTACTAAGCCAATATTAGACGATACAGAGGTAGATGCTTGTGGAAAGGTAAATGGTACCTATCATATCGGCAGTCAATGCCTTATCTCGGAGGCATACTAATGAATAATAACCAGGTAAGCCATTTCAATAATAGCTCTTCAGGTTTTACTCTGATTGAGCTGATTATTTCCTTAGTATTAGGCCTACTAGTTTCAGCGGCTGTAATACAAGTTTATATTATTAGTGCTCGTACGAGTGTAGTGCAGCAAAGCGCCTCTGAGGTACAAGATACTACAATATTTGCACTGCAAGCAGTTGATGACCATATTCGCTTAGCGAACTTAGGGAACCCAATAAGTAATATTACGAGTACAACTCCTCATAGTGGTATTGTGCTAACTACAAATAATTTAGGTAATAGCAATGCTACTGATGAAAAATACTTAACTGTAAGTGCTGATAGTGACGGTTGGACAGGCTTATCAAATATAGTTGGTATTGAAAGTGACCAATTAACTATTCAATATAAAAACATAACTTCAGCATCGTTATATGATTGTGAAGGAACAGAGATTGCATCAGGTAGCAGTGATTGGGTGGTTGAACGCTATTTTATACGTAAGGCTGCAGGTGGTGGTGCTACTGATTTAGTATTGGCTTGCTCTGCTGGTCGAGTTGATGAAGAAGGGGTAATAGTCACAGCATTTACTGGTAATGGTGAAATTATTATACCTGCAATAGAGCAGTTTAAAGTATTGTTAGGAACCATTACTGATGTAAATCAGCTTAGCTATTTACCAGCTAGTACTTATTTAACGCTCACAGAAAAACCTGCAATCACCACTATCAAACTTGGAGTAATTGTTCGTAGTACTACTCCGTTAATAGAAGATCCTGAAAGTGAATTAGCAACTGAGGATAAAGGAAAGTTTGTGGTGCTAGGAACGGAACAGAAGCTAAATACTGTTAGTATGAATGAAAATTATTATCGTCGTAGTTATGAATCTACTATTACGTTGCGAAGTGCTCGTGTCATGTCTGTTACTGGTCTAAAATCTAATGTCACGTCATAAAAAAGAGGCGATATGTCAAATTATCAGCGATATCAGCGCTCCATAGTGCCACCATCTAGTCAACAAGGTGCAGTACTTATCGTAGTTCTATTGTTCTTGGTTTTGATTATATTGGGGGGCGTTATTGCGGTAAAGCAAAGTAGCACGGACCTGAAACTCGCCACTAGTGACCAAATTAATGCACTACTACTACAGTCAGCAGATAATGCTAACCAAAATATAGAGCAAAGTATTAATGGCAGCAGTGATTCAGATGCTTACGATGCTATGATATCGCGTGGTGGCCCTTTTGGTCATTTTATCTTGTCTGATTATAGTGTCGAGAATGAATATGTCTTTTGCTTCCGTCCACGTGATCAGTTATTCAATGTCAATAAAACTTCAATCATAACGCCAGATGGTTCGTTAACAAGTACGGGCTATTGCGATTCTACTGAATCAAGTGATTATATTAGCAGTCGTAATACTAGTATGACGCAGGTGAACGTATCGCTAACACCACCAAATGCAGAGAACGAAGCATTCGGTAGTTACAGTATAGGGCAAGGAAGTAGTTTGATATCAAGCAAGGCATTTATGTTCGATATCAACAGTACAGCTGTATTACCCGCTTACGGAAATACTAAGCTAGGTAATATAGACTGCTTCAAGCAGACCAGTAGATTGCATACAGCGTCTGCTGCTGACTATACAGATACGATTGGCGGTTGTATGGCAGAAGCTGGTGTACCCAATAAGATCATTTATGAAATGGCCGATGTTGAGAACCAGTCGTTACGTACCAAATGTGTCGATTTTGGTGAAGGCGCAGGATTACTGTGTACCTTGCCATCTAGCTAACAAATACTATATTTTGTTATTTGCCATATTGAATAGCGTCATCGCTACTCTGCTATCATTTATATTAAGGAATAGGTCATGAAACAGTTAATGAGTCAAAGGTCTAAACGACAAACATGGCCTATTAAAGCGCTAACGGCAGCGGTGACAATCGCCATAACAAGTCTAGTGCCTGCCAATAGTGCTACAGTGACGAGTGACAGAAAACCTATCGGTGATCTTGAGATATATAAGGCGGCTAAGCCAGGTACGGCCTCTATTTTTATGATGCTGGATACTTCAGGGAGTATGGGTGGTAATAGTGGTTGCCGTAATTACAATAGTAATACTGGTGACATTCGTTTGGTAGTGTATCAGCGAAAGCTTGATGCCAGTAAGCCTGACGGACTATTTAGGAACGATGAAGGTAATACAGTAATAGATAAAAATGCGCCACTCCTTAAGAACGTAAATATTACCTTTCCTACTTGTAAAGATGGTAGTGGCAATACAATTGCTCGTACCCTCATGGCGCGTTTGCAAGTAGCACTTATAGAACTATTGTCGGATGAAGTTCTTGAAAGCGGTAGTGTAAAAGATACCGGCTCGCTTCCGGATGATTATGCCGTAGGTATGGGTAACTATAGTTATGATGGCGACGGTAGGTCAGGGGTGGTTTTGGTGCCTACGGCTGAACTAACTGCTGGACAACGAGTAAAGCTAATTGAGAAGATTATAGATTTAAGGGCAGAAGGTAATACCCCTACTGCCCACGCTTTCGCTGAGGCGGGTGCCTACATGATGGGTACAAATACTTATAGTTATACTTATAGAAACTATAGTGGGTTTGATGACTCTGTCAGCACCTCTAAGAAAGATAATAGTTATATATCTCCTTTAAGTGATAAAGAGTGTAGCGGTAATGGTATTTATCTATTAACGGACGGTCAGCCAAATGGTAGTAGCACTAGTAGAGCTACAAGTTTAATGAATACTTCTTTATCTGGCTCAAGTCCAGCATTGTCAATCAACAGTTGCACTAATTTGCAAGGGGATTCCAGCGGTAGGTCATGGGGCTGTATGGCAAGCTATGCTGCCCTATTGCGAAATAATGCTAGCAACTCAAAAGGATTGCCGATTAAAACGGCGACAGTTGGCTTTGGTAGTGCTTTTGCTGGGTTGACAGGGACACGCTCCATCACAGTAAATGGTGAAGTAAAGGCAGTCGTTGATTGCGATAGTGGTAATGTTAATGATGATACTCGTAATCTATGTAAATTAGGTGAGCAAAAAGCTGATGGTGAAGTCAAAACTTATGGCGATGGAGGCTTCTATTATACTGAGAACTCTGAGGAAATTGCTGCCAGCATAGTTGACTTCTCAGCTAGCCTTGTACAGATTATTAATACAGCACCTTCAGGTACAATTACTATTCCAGAGGACCCTTACCGAGCGGCAAATCAACTTCCTTATGCCTATTTACCTATGCTAGATCCTGATATTGTTTCCACAGCAAGTATATGGAAAGGTAATCTTAAAAAATATAATTTGGATCAAGGGACATTGTTTGGAAGAGGCAGCAATAAACTTTATAAAGATATCGCTGGCAATCTAGATGAAAATACACAAGATGAATGGCAAACTGCTAATTTTGTAGTAGAGGGCAAAGCGGCCAATAATAATATTGCGGCTGGCGGTGTATATGCTCAATTACAAGCACCAAGTGCAGGTTTGGGTAGTGTGCGTACTCTCTATGTCGAGGATTACACGACGGCTACCGATAAAGCACCAATGTTGCGTAAAGTTGGTGTTGATAGTAGCGGCAAACCATTTGGGTTCGATAAACTCAAAGATACTGTTGCTTATAGTCAGTTAAATCAACGTCGTTTGCTGAGTTTTTTAGGTTTTGGTGGTGTGCTGACTAATGATGGACAACCAACGACCCCGCTTACGACTGAGACTAATAACTTAAGCTTAACCAAGCCGACCAATGAAGTAAAATTGTTAGGTGGTGTTGTGCATTCCAAGCCTGAAGCTGTTTCTTATGGTTCAAAATTAGATGATAAAGGCAGTATTGTCGATCCTCGAGAGGATTATCTACTCTTTGGTTCTATGGATGGAGCTTTGCATTTAGTCGATGCAAAAGCAGGTAAAGAAGAGTTTGCTATCATTCCTAGAGAAATGTTAATAAATCAACCAGAAGCTCTAGTAGAGAACTCTAAAAAGGAAATATCTAAAATTGGTCAACCTTATTTTGGTGTGGATGCTCCCTGGTTAGTCAAAACTGATTACGCTTATGATTTACCAGGAGGAAAGGTAACAGTTGATCAAGCATCAGGTAAGGGTATGTTTGCTTATGGTGGTCTGCGTATGGGAGGTGATTCATTCTACGGAATGAATATAACCAAAAGATCTGAACCTAAGATGCTATTTACGATTACACCACAAGGCATTAGCTCGACTACTCCAGGTGTTTCTTCAACAGCGGGTTTTACTCGTTTAGGACAGATTTGGAGCAAACCAGTTGCTGCAAAAATACGCCTAACCAAAGGCTCTGATCCTAAGAAGAATGCTGCGCCAACAGACGTGCTTATATTCGGTGGTGGTTACGACATGCAGTATGAAACTGATGGCTATGTAGCCACTACTAGTGCCCCTGCCAAAGGCAATGCTATCTATATGATTAATGCCAAAACAGGTAAGCTGATATGGTCAACTAGTAGCGAAGACACTTCAGGTGTTAACATCAAAACAGATACGATGATTAATAGTATCACTGGCGGCATTGCTGTACTCGATAGGGATAATGATGGTCTGATGGATCACCTCTATGCTGCCGACTTGGGTGGACAAGTATTCCGTGCAGACTTTGAGAATGCACGCATTGCTCAGTTCGGCTTTGCAGCTGTAAATAGCTTCACTAATAAAGGCGTGACACGCATATTAGATGTAGCTCCTACAGATAAGAAACTCGCATACCGTTTCTATGAAAGCCCAGTCGTAAGTTTCTATCGTAGAGAGAAAGGGCCAGATACTGGTAAGCTCTTTGCTATGGTCAATGTTATTTCAGGTAATCGCAGCGCGCCTCTATCGACATTGCGTAATATCAATGACTATGCCAACCGCGTTTATGGCATTATCGATAATGATGTGACTAATAAAGATCTGTATAACAGTGGATTTACTAAGGCTGTTGCAAACTTAACAGAAGCTAAGCTGGTAAATTTAGGCAATGCGATACCTACTATAGGAGCTGCTACCACTGATATAGCGCGTGAGAGCAAAAAAAATGATGCTATAAAATCAATGATAGGTGTAGCTAAAAATGGTACAACTCCAGCAGTTCCAGCAACCAAAAATGGATGGTATTATCCATTAACTCGTTTTGATGGTTACAGTAACGTTAGATATAACAAAGGTGTGGGCGAAAGTACAGTCATTAATAATTTGCTTTATACCACTGTATATAACCCTGACAAAGTATACGGAAATACAGCAAGCTGTTCAGCGAAAATAATGGGCGGCTCTGAACGTCAACTATACTGTTTACCTTATGGCGTATGTATGGATGAAACCTCAATAACTGGTACAGGCGGCTTTACACCTGCAGGTCAAGGTATTCAGGAGTTGGCTATTGGTGCCTATAACGCAGATAATACAGATATAAAAGTACTGATTGGTACGACAACAATCGCCGATCGAATAGATGCTGCTAAACGTGCAAAATATGGTACAGATGGATTTAAAGATAACAGTAATATTAAAGATCTTTATCCTGGTGAAAGCAACAGTGCCACCCAAAATAATGGTGATGGATCCGCTGTTGAGTTTTTATTCAATGAACGCTATACCTTGCAACCAAAAGCTTGGTATGAACGAAAAAAACAGTAACTGTGATGTTCTAACTGTTTAATATCAGTATTTAATAATGAAAAATAACTTTACCTACATTGATAATGAGACAGTAAACATGACTAAGTTGCATATAAAGAAGGCAGAACATGCGACAGTGCGTAACGATATGCATGGTTTTACGCTCATAGAAATGTTAGTTGTACTCATTATTCTATCTATATTGGCCGCGATAGCGATACCAAGCTATCGTCAGTATGCTGTGCGCAATGCTGAAAATGACGTACAAGCAAAAATGCTACAGTTAGAGATAGAGCTAGAGCGCTGGCGAGCCAAGTCGTTAACTTATCAAGGGTTCCAACCACGAATCATAGATAGCTCTAATAATACAGTGACTCATGGTTATGCAGATAGCCCTGCAACAAACAAGACTATCTATGTGCCAGATGGTAGTGATGCCAGTAATTATCGATACAAGATTACGCTCGTCGATGGCGATACTCCCGCTAATTCATTAGTAAATACAGCAGTAAATGCTACAGGGCGCACATGGAAGATGATTGCCGAGCCCAAAGGTTCAGGTATAACCACTTACGCCAGTAGGATGATGATGAATAGTGCAGGTCTACGTTGTAAAAACACTAGCAAGAGTACTTTCGATGAGACCCATGCTGACTGCGAGACAGGTCAAGAGGAGTGGTAATGAACAAATATTGTAAACAATCACTATCAGCCTCTACCAGTCAGTCAGGCTTTACACTCGTAGAGATAATGATAGTCGTTGCTATCATTGTTATTCTCGCAGCCATCGCCTTTCCTAATTATCAGCAATATGTCATAAAGACCAAGCGCACAGATGCTATGAGCGAAATGCAGAACATAGCATCGCAGCTCGAAAGTCGCAAGCTGGCACAAGGCACTTATAGTAATGCATTGATTACAGGATTAGGCGGTAACTTTCCTAGGCAGGGACCGACACTCTATGTTATTACCTTTAGCCCCAACCCACTGACATCTGAGTGGGTCATTACAGCAACACCTCAAGCCAATACTCAGGTCATTAACGATGGTACATTGACGTTGAGTTATCAGAATGTGAAGTGTCGAGATAGTATTTGCGGTACAGGCGATGAGTGGAATCAGTAACATTTTTTGTGACTACTAAAACCGTCACTATTATGAAGTAGTGACAAAAAACGTCAGTAAAAGTTACTGTATACTTACCAATATAGTGCCAACTGACAATTTTTAGTAGGTTAGTAGCAACATTGATAACATAGTTTAGGATGATTTAGACAATAACTGTCCTATTGATGCCAATTTTAAGAATAATAGCCATATTTTAGTTATTAAAATATTAATATCATAACTTTGGCATGCTACCTGCAATAATTATAGTAAGAAAGAAATTTATTATATCCTTAAAGATAAAGCGAGGTTGTATCAACACAGCCACTTATCTTTATATACCCCAAAAGGAGTTCATATGAACACGAATCAAAAAGGTTTTACCTTAATCGAACTCATGATCGTTGTTGCGATTATCGGTATCTTGGCTGCGATCGCTATCCCTCAGTATCAGAACTATATCTCACGTTCACAAGCGGCGCGTGTGATGACTGAAACCACTCAGGTAAAAAATGCGCTTGAAGACTGTATCAATAATGGTAGAGTAACTACCATATTACACAGTGGTACTCCAGCAGCGAATGCTGCAGCTACTACATGTGTACTAGGGACCAACCCATCTAATTTAATGGGCGCAGAAACTAATATTCCAGCAGGTACTGCGAAGGTCGGATATCCTTTAGTTACTTATGATCCAGCTGGCACATCAGTAATTACAGCTAAATTTGGTCAAAATGCCGCGACTAGCCTAAAACAAGCTGATAAAGATACGATGATATGGACACGTACAGCTGCTGGTACTTGGACTTGTACGGCTTCTATCCCTGGTGAGTTCCGTCCTACTGGTTGTTCAGCAGATGCTAGCTAACTTCTGCTTGTAGTTAACATTTATGCGGTAATAAAAAAGAGACGTTATAACGTCTCTTTTTTATGCCTAATAATTTATTATTTTAGAAATATAAGATATATCAGGTAGTTTATAAGATATATCTGTAGCACTTTAATATTACATGACTTCTATAATCAAAAAGACATTAACCTATGTTTAAGTCACTAAAATTAAAAGATATATTAGTAGTCGTTATATTGCTAGTAATAACTGTAGTGGTAGGCTACTTCTATGCCAATAAGCAAGCGCGTAACCGGGTTTGGCAAAGCTTCTATCCAGCACGAGCTCAGCTTGCCTTACAGCACGTTAGCTGTAGTGACGGTAGCCCCAGTTGGCTGACAGACATACTGATAGAAAAAACCAAATACCAAAACGCACCTGCCAACCAAATCGCTTATATCGATCCGCAAGGTCAGCTGTATCACTGTGAGAGTGGTTATGTAGATGGCTTGCCGCTGCTATCTGATCCCATCAGTGCGGATACTCGGTTTCGCTATGCCAGTGTCACTAAGCTATGGACTTCTGATGCTATTTTGGACTTAATCAAGCAGGGGAGATTTACATTAGAGACGCCATTAGCAGAGCTACTACCAGAGATAAACCAGCCCAATGATGCTAGAGTCAACGACATTACTATCCAGCAGTTACTCATGCATCAAGGCGGCTTTAATCGTTTGGATATCCAAGGCAACGATATGTTCGGCATTGGTGAGCCTGTTTGTCCCAATAGCATTGAGACGATGAATAAGATCAGACTGACTTTTACTCCAGGGTCGCAGACCAGCTATTCAAACTTAGGGTATTGCCTATTAGGCGCAGTAGTGGAGCAAGTGTCAGGACAGCCTTATCAGGACTATCTGCAGGCTCACTATGACATCGATGCTGTCGATATACAGTTTATCTCAAGCAAACGTTTGGATGATGAGATCAGCTATAACTATACTGAGACAGGGCTTACGGGGATAGCTGATATCTATACTGCTTTTAATTATGAGGATCTATACTCTGTGGCCGGGCTATCTGGTAGTGCAGCTGAATTAGCGCTACAGTCTAAGGCAATGAGCGCTAAGCAACAGCCCAATATCCTGTCGGTAGATGCAGATATGGACTGCGATAAGCGCAAGCTAGGATTATGTTATGGCTACGCGATGATGCCTTATCAACCTGATATTCAGTCTGCGACGATATATTTTCGTGATGGCACTTTACTAGGCTTATCATCGCTAGTTGCGGTCAGTGATAGTGGCGGTGTGGTCGCCTTATTGAGTAATGGTACGCCAACGGATATTGAGCATACTAACGATACTATCAAACGTATGATTTATACTTATCTTAATAATAACCAGCAATGACGAAAATTGGTCATGGCATAGATAATGCTTAGTACAGGCATCACTTACTATAGGTGCTTGAATTATGAGAGTCCATCGTATCCAGTCAGGCTTCACTTTAATTGAGTTAATGATTGTCGTTGCCATCATTGCGATACTGGCCGCTATAGCTATTCCACAGTATCAGCTGTATACGGGTAGGACTCAGACAGCGAGAGTTATCAGTGAGCTGAGTCAACTGCGTACGACCGTTGAGGAGTGTCTAGCGTCCGGCAGGACAGTCATTGGTCTGGGTCTGAATGAATGTGATCCACGCGCAACAGCTTCTAATTTGATAGTTGGGGGGTCGCAAGTGGGCGTTGCATTACCTAATAACATGGGCGTCGCACAGATAACCAATCCATTAGTAATGACAACGAGTATTGCTGCCACGGTGTCTACTCAAGTAAACCCAAAATTGGCAGGTAAAAAAATACATTGGTTAAGAGGTAGTGGTGGCTCTTGGAGCTGTAGTAGTAATATAGAGGTTATCTATTTACCTATCTTCTGCAAGTATGATGCGAGTTTATGACAATCTATTAAAGTATCTCTAATTATAAAAAAACTACCTAGCAGCATGTCGCCATTAGGTGGTTTTTTATTATATACAATATCTTGGTACTTCGAGAAGGAAGCTATCTCTCTAAATACTGAATCTTACCTTCAACACCATCCCACTTTTCAGCTTCTGGCATTTGACCTTTCATCTCAGTGATATTCGGCCATTTTTGTGCCAGCTCTTCATTTAGCTGGGTAAACATTTCTTGCCCCTTCGGCACTTCGTCTTCTGAGAATATCGCATTGGCTGGACATTCAGGCTCACATAGTGCGCAGTCGATACACTCATCAGGATCGATGACAAGGAAGTTTGGGCCTTCATAAAAGCAGTCCACAGGACAGACTTCTACACAGTCGGTGTATTTGCAAAGAATGCAGTTATCTGTAACGACAAAGGTCATAGTGAGGTCTACCTGTTATTGGATTGGCTGATATAGTCAATCTCTTTCAAAAAAATTATTGTGTCAGCCTCGCCTGAAGTACTATTTATACCTCTGCGCTCAGCTGCAGTGTAATTCTTTTAAATTAAATCAACTATAAGGGCTACATAGAATAGTTGGAAAATAAAACGTATTTTAGCGCCTTTACTACGCTTTGACAATTCCCTTTAATGACTAATGATTTTCTTTAGATGATACAGTAAATCGTGCGCTTGCTTGGGCGTCAGGCTATCAGGATCAATGGCGTGCAGTTCATCTTGCAAGCTAAATAACTGATTTTGTTCTGGAATAATATCTATGCTTGGATTTTTACCATCAATACTTATGATTGCCTTGTCTGTTTCAATATTATAAACCTGTTCACGTTTATCCTTTACTGACTTAGCTAAGTCATTTTTATCATCAATAGGTTGTTCATTTTCTGCTTTTAGATTATCTAACTTTACATTATCTGCCGTTAAGTTATCTAATAAGTAGCGCTTAGCATCATTTAGCACTTGAGTAGGGATACCAGCCATTTTTGCGACATGCAGCCCAAAGCTAGAGCTTGCTGCACCGTCTTTAATTTGGTGCAATAACAATAATTGACCATCAACTTCACTGGCTGCTACATGGACATTACGGATATTAGCATAGTGGTTACCAGTACCATTCGTTAATTGGGTCAGCTCAAAATAGTGAGTGGCAAATAATGTCAGGCAGCCAATCTCGACTAGGCGATTGACACAGGCATGGGCAATGGCAAGACCATCAGTGGTAGCAGTACCGCGACCGACTTCGTCCATTAATACCAGCGATTTATGGGTCGCTTGATTTAAGATATTAGCCGTCTCGATCATCTCTACCATAAAGGTCGATTTGCCACCAGCCAAGTCGTCAGCTGAACCAATACGCGTAAAAATGCGGTCGATATCGCCGATATGCGCATGCTTAGCTGGCACAAAGCTGCCGCAATGCGCGAGCAGTACAATCAGCGCGGTCTGGCGCATATAGGTAGATTTACCACCCATATTAGGGCCAGTAATCAGAAGTAATCTTTCAGGGTGTTCATCACTACCTAATGTGCAGTCATTGGCGACAAAGTGGTTTGTACTTAACGAATTACCGTTCCTACTATTCGCATTCGTTTGATTCAATGCCGCTTCAACCACAACGTGACGACCTTGACGAATATCAATGTTGGTTTGATTTTTGGTCACCGATTCGCTTTGGTCTTTTGTATGTAGACCCATAACTGGGCGCTGCCAGTTATACGTCATGGCAAGATGAGCCCAATTGCTTAGCACATCTAGTTGGGCGATAGCCGCGCTAAGCTGTTGTAGTTCAGCTAAATGTTGGTTTAATTGAGTGAGCAGCTCTTGATACAGCTGCTTTTCACGAGCCAACGCTAAGGACTGGGCACTTAGATACTCTGTCTCGACTTCCTTTAGCTCATCAGTGATAAAGCGCTCGCTGCTCTTCAGCGTTTGTCGACGGATAAAGTGCGCAGGGGCATTCTTCGCCTGCATCTTAGGCAGTTCAAAATAAAAGCCACTAACTTTATTAAAGCCGACTTTTAGACTCGGTAGTTGATTGTCTTGACGGGCACGCTCTACCATTTCGTCCAATGTCACTTGGATATTGTCATGCAAATGGGTAAGGCGATCAAATTCCTCATCATAGCCCGCTGCTAGCATACCACCGTCACGAATATGGGCGGGCGGCTCAATGACAATAGTACACTCGATTAATTCAGCGACGGATTGAACAGCAGGTAGTTGAGCTGGCAATTGCTGCATAAGCATGGGCAGTAGTCCTGCCTGCTCATGGCTGATACCGGCATTTATCAGTAGAGTATTAAGCTGGGTGCTACTAGCAATACCATCAGCAAGCTTACGCAAATCACGCGGCTTAGCACTCATCAGCCCGATACGGCTGCTGATTCGCTCAATATCGCCAATGGTATTCAGCATTTCTCGTAAACGTGTAACCAATAAGCTATCTTTTACATCTTGGTTTGATCCAATTGAGTCACTCTTTGGGTTTAGCAAACAAGTTATCGCATTTAGACGCATATTGATACGTGAATGCTGACGCAATGGGCGCTTCATTTGCTGTACCAGTAAGCGTTTACCCATCGGAGTCTGACAGTGATTAAGCACAGATATCAAAGAAGTGCCGTTACTGCTAACAGGGGTAAATAGCTCAAGGTTTTGTTGGCTATTGGCATCGATAATTAGGTAGTCATCGCTGTACTCGACAATGAGTTGGTTGACTTGAGGCACGTGGCGTTGCTGAGTCTGACGTGCATAGTGGACAAGCGCAGCGCAGCTGGTTTGCGCAAGTGGAGCCTCATGAATGCCTAACCCATCGAGACGCTGGACTTCGAACTGCTGACAAAGCGTGTCACTAGCATGCTCACGATGAAAATCATTAGCAGCGACTTCTATAATAGGGCAGTCTAGATTTTGTCGTAACCACAGTAGCCACTCTGTATCATTGCTTCCAATGCTGTCGCCAACGCCATCAATAAGTGCTTCACTAATGATGCATTCACTAGGCGCAAAACGTGCCAATACAGTAAGCATTTGAGTTCGTAAATTATCGATATCGTTTTTATCTGCTATTAGTGTCTGGGTAGTCAGTGTACCCGCGGCCAAATCCATCTGACTAACGGCTGCTTGTAACGTCTGGCTATTGTCTTGCGTTTTCATAGTCGCAATATCGATGGCGATCACAGTCGGCGTATGATTAGGTGCAATCAATGCGTCATCAGTAATAGTGCCTGCGGTAAGCGTTTTAACCACTTCGCGGCGCATGATGCTACCAGTAGCAGATTTGCTTTTGTCTTTCTTTTGCTTGTCGCCCATCGCAGGGACATTAGACTTATTATCAGCGTTGCCAGTTGTCGATTCGTCAATTTGTTCGCATACAACGACAGTTTGCCCAGCCGCGATCAAGCGTGCCATATAGCTATCGGCTGCATGAAACGGTACGCCCGCCATGGCTATCGTGTTGCCTGCTTTATCCGTACCACGGCGCGTCAATGTGATATCTAATATTTGCGCCGCTCGCTTAGCATCGTCAAAGAACAGCTCATAGAAGTCACCCATCCGGTACAAGAGCAATGCTTGTGGATAGTTGGCTTTCATGGTTAGATATTGCACCATCATCGGCGTATGGTCTGCTAGGTTATAAACGGCATTGCCTATACTTAAGCAGTCAGAGCTCTCTTTTTTTGATAAGGGTTTTTCTGATGAATTAGGATTTGACGATTGATTTTGTCCAGATGGCTTTACGGTCATGCAGAGTCTCTTATAGTGCTTTAATAGGTTGTAATGAGTATTTTGTGATAAGGGTGCTAAAGGGTCATTTGTCTTATGTATGAGTTTGATAGATAGCTTTGGCTTTACCAATAAACCAGTTACTTATAGATAAATGGCTTAACGACAAACTTTGAGCCAAAACGTAGCGATCGCAAGCGTATAAAAGTCAAAATGTGAAAAATAATAAAGTCGCTGAAAAAGCTAAAGAATTTAAGAAGGTATTCGCTATTTTAACACGTCCTACTAGGTTTTTACTGTGGCAAATATCTACTCGCTGCCCTTGTATCCATCAGCGTCATAACCATATATAATGACGGCACACTTAATTGGGCGATACTAAATTAGGTAGTACTTAGTCGGGTGATGACAAGGCAGAGAGCTAAGCTTTGGCTAATGCGCACTAATTATCGAATATTCCATAGGTCAAAAAATTATGTTATCAAAGATTATAGGCAGTGTGGTTGGCACCAAAAATGACCGCGAATTAAAACGCATGCGTAAAGTGGTCAGCAAGATCAACGCACGAGAGGCTGAAATACAAGCCCTGTCTGATGAGCAACTACAACAAAAAACTGAAGAATTTAAAGCCAGACATCAAAAAGGCGAAAGCTTAGATGCATTATTGCCAGAAGCGTTTGCTGTCTGCCGCGAAGCATCATTACGTGTCAATGGCATGCGTCACTATGACGTGCAGCTGATCGGTGGTATCACCTTGCACGAAGGTAAAATCGCTGAGATGAAAACTGGTGAAGGTAAAACCCTAATGGGAACCTTGGCCATGTACCTAAATGCGATCAGCGGTAAAGGGGTTCATCTGGTCACGGTCAACGATTATTTGGCCGCACGCGATGCTGAGCTAAACCGTCCGTTGTTTGGGTTTTTGGGTATGACTGTTGGTGTGATTTACTCACAGCAGCCGCCACAAGAAAAAATCGAAGCTTATCAAGCTGACATTACCTATGGTACCAATAACGAATACGGCTTTGATTATCTGCGCGATAACATGGTGTTTAGTCTTGCTGAGAAAAAACAGCGCCCGCTAAACTTTTGTATCATTGATGAGATTGACTCAATCTTGATTGATGAAGCTCGTACGCCGCTGATTATTTCAGGACAGGCCGAAGATTCATCACGCATGTATGCGCTCATTAATACCATTATTCCTGTGCTGATACGTTCAAAGGACGAAGAAGCAAACAAGAACAATGAAGAAGAAGATTTCTGGATTGATGAAAAGAATCGCCAGATTGAGATCAGCGAAAAAGGGTATGAAAAAATTGAGCGCTTCCTGATCGAAGTGGGCGAGCTGGGTGAAAACGAAAGCTTATATAGCCCAAGTCGTTTGCCACTTTTGGCTCACGTTCAAGCTGCCATCCGTGCGCATCACGTATTTGTCAAAAACGTTCACTATATCGTGGATGAAGGCGAAGTGGTCATCGTTGATGAAAATACAGGCCGTACCATGCCTGGTCGTCGCTGGTCAGAAGGCTTGCATCAAGCAGTCGAGGCGAAAGAAAACGTTGAGATCCAAGCAGAGAACCAAACGCTTGCAACCACCACATTCCAGAACTACTTCCGTCTATATGACAAATTGTCTGGTATGACGGGTACCGCTGATACTGAAGCTGCCGAGTTCAAATCTACTTACGATCTAGATGTCATCGTGATTCCAACACATGAGCCGATTGCTCGTATCGATATGGATGACCAGATTTTCTTAACCAAGTTAGGCAAATACAAAGGCATCATTCGCGAAATTAAAGAAATTCAAGCCAAAGGCGCGCCAGTACTGGTTGGTACCGCGACGATTGAGGCCAGTGAAGAATTGTCTTACTTGCTTGACCAAGAAGGCGTTAAGCATAACGTTCTAAACGCCAAGCAGCATGAGCGTGAAGCAGAAATTATTGCACAGGCAGGTAGTCCAAAGTCAGTCACGATCGCCACCAACATGGCGGGGCGTGGTACGGATATTATCCTTGGTGGTAACTGGCAGTCGTTTATCGAAGATATCGATGCGGTGAGCCCGGAAGAGATGCAGCGTCTAAAGTCTCAATGGCAAGTCAAACATGACCAAGTCGTAGCAGCTGGTGGTTTACATATCATCGGCTCTGAGCGCCATGAGTCACGCCGTATCGATAACCAGTTACGAGGTCGTGCTGGTCGTCAAGGTGACCCTGGTATGTCACGCTTTTTCTTATCGCTCGAAGATGATCTTATGCGTATCTTCGCAGGTGATCGTGTGGTCAATATGATGCGTGCGATGGGTCTCAAAGAAGATGAAGCCATCGAACATAAAATGGTCTCTAAATCGATCGAAAACGCACAAGGCAAAGTTGAGAGTCGCGATTTTGATGCCCGTAAAAACCTATTGAAATACGATGATGTTGCCAATGAGCAGCGTAAAGTTATCTATGGTCAGCGTGATGATTTATTAGCAGAGATGGACTTATTAGAAGCCATCGAAGTGATGCATCATGAAGTGTATAACGCGATGATCAATCAGTTTATTCCACCTGGCTCTATTGATGATCAGTGGAATATTGACGGCTTAGAAGATGAGTTAGAAGACGAATTCAAAATCTCGATGCCGATTAATGATTGGTTAGATGAAGATCGCCGTCTGGATGAAGAAGGGCTGCGTGAGAAAATCGTTCAAACGGCGATAGATCGTTATCACAGTCGCCGTGAGCAGATGGGTGAAAAAGACGCCGCTCAGCTTGAGCGTCATTTCATGCTACAGAGTCTAGATAAGCATTGGAAAGAGCACTTAACGCAGATGGATCAGCTACGTAAAGGGATTCATCTGCGGGGTTATGCACAGAAAAACCCTGAGCAAGAATACAAGCGTGAGTCGTTTGAATTGTTCCAAATGATGCTTGGTGCGATTAAGTCTGAGACTGTACAAGACTTGTCACGTGTACATATCCCAACCAAGGAAGAACTGGAAGCATTAGAAATTCAGCAACGTGAGAACGCTGCCCATATGCAAATGCAGTTCGAGCATGACGATGTAGATAACTTGGATAGCAATGCGAGTGGTTCAGCTGCTCAGCCGCAACCACAAAACCGTAGTCTAAACAGCGGTGCTGCGGCAGCTGGCGTTGGTGCTGCTATAGCAGGTAACGGTAGTAATGCTAATGAACCAAACCCATATGCAGGTATGAACATCAGTCGTAATGCAGCGTGTCCTTGTGGCTCAGGTCTTAAGTACAAGCAGTGTCATGGTAAAATCTAGTCTTTAATCATAGCAAGTTATTAGCTATGTATTGAACTGCTATTAGAGACAGCCTTTATTTGAAAAAGCCCTTATCTTAAGTAGATAGGGGCTTTTTTATATCTGTTAGATAACTTATGCAAACTTAAAACTTGCTAGACTAAGACCAACAAACACTTTGTATTGATTACTTACAAATTCAGCATAGGCGTGAATTTATGGACACGCTATAGTGTTTAACATATTTATTTGGGAGAGTGTCATGAGTGTAGAATTCTTAAAAAAAGTACGCAGCTCAGTAGTTTTAACAAGTTTGTTGGCTGGCGCCTTGACGGTCAGTGCTTGTCAGCAAAAGTCAGAGCCAGAGTCGGGCATGGAAGAGGGTGCTAATACAGAAGAGTCCGTTCCAATGTCAGCGGAGCCTGCTGAACCTAGCGATGTCGTTGTCGATACTGAAGATGCTTCACTTAACGAAGTAGAAGGTGATACCACCGCTTCAGTAAACAGCGGCGTGATGCAGATGTCATATCTATGTACACCTGAACTAAAAGTTGAGGCAACTTATAAAGAAGATGCTAATCAAGTTGTTGTCGCAACCGATATGGGTACAGTAACGTTGAACCAGACCAATGAAGGTAGTAATCCTGAAGTGTTTGAAGTAGCGACCGCAATTGATGGTGGTCAGGGCTTCACACAATGGCGCGTAGGGCACGAAGCTCGTAAAACTGGTGTTATGCGTACCGCTGGTGCAGATGAGTCAAATGTTAATACATTCGAGTGTAATGAAGCCTCATAGTTGGTCTTCAATACTTAACGAGTGATAAGCATCAAAAAAGCAACGCTAAGATAGCGTTGCTTTTTCATGTTGTGAAATAATCTTTATAAATCATACAAGTTCGTAGTGGTTAAACTATCAACGCTTATTTTAACGGAGTTGTATCAGAACCATGAGCCAACAGACCCTCTTCAGTCACATCTAACTCTTCATGTCTGAGCTCTACTTGAATGTTGTCAGTATGTACATGAGTGCTCTTATTGATTTCGATGTCTTGAATAGCGTAGGTGTCTTTGGTAATAGTAGCCACTTGGCGAGATAGCACAATATCAATCGGTTCATCGCCAATCTCTATTTGTTTACCATTAATGGTCACTACAGCTTTGCTATCCAAAGAAGGCTCGACGTGGCGCAATATATCTTTTTCATCGTAGTTACCAGAGAGTAAATCTTGGCTTTCTGCGTCATGATAATCAGTACGAATGGTGATATATTCTTCTACCAACTCAATTGGCACTTCAACAGTCTTAGTACGTGAATGCTTGGTGACGGTTACTTTACCCACATCTAAGCGTTCTTTGTTAATTACAGGACGCTCTTCTAATAGCTCTAAGTGTCCAACATTGACGGTATTATTCGTCTGCTTCGTTGAGATATTTTGTTCTTTATCCAAGTCATCTTGGTAAAGGCTGTTTCCATTTTCAGTAGTCATTGTTGTTCCTTTATAATTATAAAATGATGAGTTTTCAACAATCTAAAACGTTATATGCCAACTACATATATTAACTAGCTACATTTAATACTATAAACCATTCGCTCATGTTATGAATACAAAAAAGACCAGAGACATGCTCTGATCTTAATGGCCAAACATATGAGTTTAGCTGATTATTACTATCATATTTAACTGACGATATAGGAAATTTACGTCGTTAAACTATGACTTATTAGCATATTACATGCCACGAGCACGGCGTACATCTTCTGCTGTGATACCATCACGGTCTACTAAGTTACCTTCACGGTCAACCACGTTGCCGTCACCATCAACATCTAGCTCTTCGCGTTGAATGGTCTCAACCACAGTTTCAGTGTGATGATCGGTCGTCTTGCCAACATTTACTTCTTCAGAAACATAGGTTTCTTTGCTGACGCGAGCACGTTCGGCCTGTAGCTCAACTTCAACTGTTTCAGTAGCATCGAGATCACCAATACGACGATCTGTTGGGCGATCTACGCTAGTACGTTGGATATTGGCATGTTCTTCTTCTAGATCTACATCGACATTGCGCTCTTCAGTAACGACATGCTTACCTACTTTTACTAGACCAGCAACGATACGGTCTTTGTTGACTGTCAGACGCTCTTCTAATAGCTCTAGCGTATTTGGTGCATCATAAGAGTGGTCTGCAATATCAACGCGATCTTCTACAGGGAGTGTATCGGCGTTAAACGCTTGACGATCTCTTTCGTACTGCTCTTTATAGCTGTATTGATAATCGTGATCGTATACTTCCATGGCTTCTACTTGTGTTTTGGTCAAGCTATCAAAGAAGACATCATCACCAACGATACGGGCTAAACCTGCTGGTACCAGTACTTCTTTTGAACTAAACCAGCCGCCTGCATCTACGATTAAGTAACGAATACGACCAGTAGTGTCTTCTACTAAGGCACCTTCGATTTTACCGATTTTTTCTTCATTGATACCGTAAGCAGTTTTGTGCGTTGGGTCATAATAGTCATCACCAATTAAGTCTTGATGAGTAGCTTGAATATCTTTTAAACGGATTAGTTGACTCATTATTGTATTCCTTTTTTGCGAGTTTATTTTTTATAATGTAATGGTTGATGTTGTTATTAGTTTTTAGCAAAACCATATGTACTACAGTTAACGGTAGACCAAATCAATAGTTTCCCTATCAACTTGTAGCTATCCTAACACCGTGATTTTTGATGAGATATATGAGCAAGGTAGCAAAATGTGCACTTGCAGTAATTGCGTGTAATAGGCTGTAAGTGGCATAACATAGGAGGGGGTAGAAGTTAACGAGACTTTACACAGAGTAATATTCAACATTCATCGAAAGAAAAGAGACACAAAAAAACCGCATTACCATTAGCAATGCAGTTTCTCAATAAACAATAATTATCTAAGTATTAGTTAGCTAACTTACTTTAAGTCAGCTAAACCTACTTTATTTAAGCAAGTTCAATAGCTACGGCTACCGCTTCACCACCACCGATACATAGCGTTGCGACGCCTTTTTTGCCGCCAGTGCGCTTTAGAGAGTTGATAAGCGTAATCAAAATACGAGCACCTGAACAGCCGACTGGATGACCAAGAGCACATGCACCGCCTTCGATATTTACTTTAGCATGGTCAAGTTTCAGCTCGTCCATCGCAGCCATAGTAACCATCGCAAAGGCTTCATTGATTTCCCATAGATCTACGTCATCTACTGACCAGCCAGCACCTGCTAATACTTTTTCGATGGCACCAATTGGCGCAATAGTAAATTCGCTTGGGTGACGTGAGTTTGAGGCAGTAGCAACAATGCGAGCTTGATAATCAAGACCTTCAGCATTCGCTTGAGATTCTTTCATAACGACGACAGCTGCAGCACCGTCTGAGATTGAGCTAGCGTTTGCAGCAGTAATTGTACCGTCTTTAGCAAATGCTGGACGCAAAGTAGGAATGCGATCAGCGTTGGCAAGGGCAGGTTGCTCATCGGTATCAACAGTTTGCTCGCCTTTACGCGTTGCAAACGTAACAGGCTCGATCTCATTTTTAAAATGGTTGTCTTTGATAGCAGTCAGCGCACGGTTCAATGATTCAATAGCAAACTCATCCATTTGCTCACGTGTATAGCCTTTCTCATCGGCCATTTCTTGAGCAAACATACCCATAAGCTTACCAGTATCAGCATCTTCTAGGCCATCTAAGAACATATGGTCTTTGACTTCTTTATGACCCATACGATAGCCGCCACGTGAACCTGGCATGATATACGGTGCATTGGTCATTGACTCCATGCCACCTGCAACAGCGACGTTGAAGCTGCCCGCTTTGATACCATCATGCGCTTGCATGACTGCTTTTAGGCCTGAACCACAAAGTTTATTGATCGTGACAGCACCAGTCGCATCCGGTAGACCTGCTTTGCGCATGGCTTGACGAGCAGGGCCTTGACCCAGACCTGCGGTCAAGATACAACCCATAATGACTTCATCGACACTGTCAGCGCTAACACCTGAGCGTTCGACAGCAGCTTTGATAGCGGCGGCGCCCAGCTCGGTAGCACTCATGTCTTTTAGTGCGCCTTGAAAGCCACCCATTGGTGTACGTGCGCCGTTTAGGATTACAATTGCATCATTTGACATCGTTATTATTCCTTGTTGTGCGTTTTGATTAAGTATCTACCAAGAAATCAGATGCCGATTGGCTAGCTTTTGCTTATATTATAAGCATCTGTCTTCTTCAATATGTGGTTTATGCTAGCTCATCTAATCGTATGCGTACTACTTTATCAGTAATGGTCTCTAACTTTTCAATTTTTTCGATAGCGAGATTCATCTGACTCTCGACCACAGGTAGCGTCAGAATAATAACCGGCACTTGACCTACTTTATGCGCAGGCTTTTGCAAGATTGCATCGATATTGATACCAGCATCACTTAGGATGCGCGTGATATCTGCCAATACGCCTGGGCTATCATAAGCATGTACACGCAAATAATAGCCAGTTACCATCTGATCAGCGCGCAATATAGGTGTGTCTGATAGCTGGTCAGGGATAAATGCTAAATGCGGGACATGATGACCAGTGTTGCTCTGGTCGTCGCGGTCTTTGCTACCCAGCACACGAACCAAATCCATGACATCGGCCATCACTGCAGAAGCAGTTGCACCAGCCCCAGCCCCATCGCCGCAATAGAGCGTCTGACCAAGTGGATGTGAGTTAACCAGTACTGCATTTTTTACACCATTGACGTTCGCCAATAGCGCATCTTGTGGAATAAGTGTTGGATGTACGCGTAATTCAACCCCTGCATCACCATCGTTTTCGCTATCGCGACGTACTGCAAACCCTAAATGCTTGATACGGTAGCCAAGCTCTTCGGCATAGTTCACGTCTTGCAGGGTAATACCAGTAATACCTTCACAGTAGACTTTATCAAACTGTAGCGGAATACCGAAAGCGATAGAGGCGAGTAGCGCCAATTTATGAGCGGCATCAATACCTTCAACATCAAAAGTAGGATCTGCTTCTGCGTAACCTAACTCTTGCGCTTCGCTTAATACGTCGGCAAAAGGACGGCCCTTATCACGCATTTCGGTCATGATAAAGTTGCCAGTACCGTTGATGATACCCGCGAGCCAGTCGATTTTGTTGGCGGCAAGTGCTTCACGCATTACCTTGATAATTGGAATACCGCCTGCTACCGCTGCTTCATAAGCAACGTGCACATTGTTTTCTTCAGCGAAAGCAAAGATCTCATTACCGTGTTCAGCGAGTAGAGCCTTGTTTGCCGTAACCACATGCTTGCCGTTTTTAATGGCTTGCATAATGACGTCTTTGGCTAAGGTAGTCCCACCAATCACTTCGATAACAATATCGACGTTGTCGCTTGCGGCAATTGCCATCAGATCGCTGTTTTGCATGATATTGGTATCAATATCATCACGCTGACGACGCGTACCAACTTCGGTAATAATAATGTCGCGTCCGCTACGGCGTTTTAGCTCATTTAAATTGTCATTGATCAGATTGATCACGCCCGTTCCGACGGTGCCTAGACCAAGTATCGCTAGTTTGATGGAATTACTCACAGTATCCTCAAGAGGTTAAATATAATGAAGTCAGTATAAGCGGTGACAGTGTCAAATGAGTCTGCGACATCAAACATAACGTCTGTGCGCATTGTCTAGTGCTGCCTGCCCATCTACTTCATCATAGTTGAATAAAAAAAGCTCAAATAAAAAGGGTGTTGCTCATTTTGCATCGCGCTTTATCGTATCATACCGACAAGGCATTGTGACGTCTATACAATCTCATAAAGAGCGATGTCATAAAGGCCAAGTTTAGAAAGACAACATCATCAAGGTTATATCAGCTTACGATTATAAAAAAGCAGTAGCTTCAATCTTGTTTGGCATATGTATATGTCATTTATGCTTGATTGCCAATATTAGTTACTAATATGAGTCACTAAGTTCGTAACTTACATTATTAGTTAGCGCCTACTACTTGTGCCAATTCTGCTGCAGGCAAGTAGCCACCTACTTGTTGTCCTGTTTCGGTAAACACCGCAGGCGTACCGCGTACACCAAGTCTTGAACCTAGAGCCATATGTTCTTGTACAGGGTTGGCACAGCTAGGGGATTGTACATTGGCACCGATTTTTGCTTGATCCATCGCAGCTTTACGATCCTGACTACACCAGATCGCTTCCATCTTTGGTACAGACTCTTGACTGCGTGGCCATGCCAGATAACGAACCTCGATACCGCGCGCATTGATATCATCCATTTCTGAATGTAGTTTGCGACAGTAGCCACAGTCTGCGTCGGTAAAGGCATAAATAACGGCTTTGGTTTCACCTTTCGCTGGATAAATCACCATGTCTTTTTTATCGACGGCTTTTAGCGCTTCTTGTGCTGTCGTAGCAACCAATGCAGCACTGATATCAACCGGAGCGGCATCACCCACAGCAATGATCTGACCTTGAATAATATGCTTGCCAGCTTTATCAGTAAAGAAAGAAGGTAGACCTTCAGCGGTCACCCAATAAATACCATCCATATCTGTCGGTACAGCCGAGACAATAGTTTCCTCGATACCAGAACTCTTTAGATTTGCCTGTAATGCCTTCACCACGGTTGCATCATTACCAGCTGAGGGATTAGTAGTGGCTTTTGTCTGGGCAGCGTTTACAACGCTAGTATTGCTGGTTGCATCAGCGGCATTGTTTGAGCAGCCAGCAGCGATACCAACTAACAGCGCACTCATCATAAAACGAGATAGAACGGTACGAGAAAGAGGATTACGCAAGGTGGTATTTTTGATAGTGGGGAACGGCATACGGGTTTCCTATAGGCGTCGCGCCTAATCATGAGTTCGTTATAAAAACGCTATAAACTTTTCTATATAGTAATGTGTCTTGGCAGTGTTTTAAAGGTCTAACATTGAAGAAGTTTTTATAACTTATTGATAATAAAAGATAGGTAATAACAGCCTTCATATTACCATATTTACGCTACATAATAGCAAAGGGAAGACTGCCAAGAAGTATCAACGAAGCCAACTTTAAAGAATAGCTATCAACATAAATTCAAAAAACAAGATACATTTGTGCTATTTAACATAGTTGCTTGAACTTGTAGTCTAAGGCTAATCGCATTGTTTTTATAAAAATCTATATAAAATGCGTTGTATAAACTATTTGAGAACGACTTACTTTAACAAATTTGCTTTAAGGAGCACACATGGCAGGTGCCAGTTTATTAACCTTACTCGATGACATCAGCGTTTTAATGGATGATGTGAGCGTCATGACCAAAGTCGCTGCCAAAAAAACCGCGGGCTTAGTTGGTGATGATTTAGCACTCAACGCCGAGCAGGTCACAGGGGTTAAGCCAAATCGTGAGCTCCCCGTCATTTGGGCAGTTGCCAAAGGCTCTGCCGTGAACAAGGTGATTTTAGTACCAGCGGCGCTATTGATCAGTTATTTTATACCGTGGTTGATTACTCCGCTATTGATGATCGGAGGGCTATACCTGAGTTATGAAGGGGCTGAAAAGGTCATTCACAAATTTTGGCCGAAGTTGTTGCCTCATGATGAAGAGCAAAATGCTCGTTTAAAAGCCAACGCAGATGAGTCGGTAGATTTGGTCGCGTTTGAAAAGGATAAAATCAAAGGTGCCATACGCACAGACTTTATCTTATCAGCTGAGATTATTGTTATCTCTTTAGGCGCAATTACAGCAGCTGGTGGCGATATTGTCCAAAAAGGCATCGTACTTTCGATAGTGGCTGCTGTCGTGACCGTCGGTATTTACGGCTTAGTTGCAGGCATCGTAAAGATTGATGATGCGGGTCTGCATTTGATTGAAAACTCACAAGCAGGTGATAGTAAGCGCAAGTTTGGCGAGTTTATGCTTGCAGCTGCGCCAAAGCTTATGAAGTTTTTATCCATAGCGGGCACGATTGCGATGTTCTTGGTGGGCGGCGGTATTATCGTGCACGGTATCGGCTTTTTGCATCACAGTGTAGAAGATATTGCCCATCTTACTGGGGTATTTGAAGGATTGACCGCTTCGTTATTAAATGGACTAGTCGGGTTAATTGTTGGTGCTATTGTAGTAGCTATTGTTACTACTATTGGCAAAATGCGTGGTAAAGACGACACAGCGTCTTCTGCACATTAAGCTTATCTGCTTTCTATTGTCTTTCGTTTGAATTAGCAAGTAAGTTTGACTGTATTAAAATAAAAAGCCCCAAAGCTACGAATAGCTTTGGGGCTTTTACGTTTGAGCTTATATGACTAGCTGTCGCTGTCTGTATCATCAGATGCAAGCTTTTCAGCCTGCGTCGGCTTCTTATGATCCGTCTTAGGCTTACGACTGCGCGCCTTTGGTACTTTTGGCGTAGTCAGATTGAACATACCGGTCTGTGGTAGTAATTGCTCAGCCACATTTTCGATCATGTTTTTATAGCTGGCTATAGTCGTCTTAGACTTAGCTGCCTGACTGTCATCTTTGCTAGTCTCTTTAGTAGCTTCTACTACTATCGATTCAGTCGTTTGCTCAGTCTCTGCAGCTATGTTTTCTGCAGCATCTTCTACTTCATTGCCAGTTTGCTCTGCAGGGATTTCGACTTCTGCGTCCTTAGCTTCTGACTGAGCACGCTCGACTTCTAGCAATTGCTCACTATCATCACTGACATCATCAGTTTGAGCCTGATTGGCAAGGGCAGTCGCTTCAACGTCATGCGCATCGACTTCGCTATTGGTTTGCTCGACGATAGCTGGTTCCGCATCACTTACTTGTTCAGCAGGTACGCTCAATACAGCGGGTTCCTGATAATCAGGGTGTTGTCCGCGTGGATCATTGCTAGCACGCTTAGTGATAGCACGTGGCTCAACGTCTGTCTTACCTTGTGCTGCTGCGAATTGACTGACAGCTTGGGTCATCGCTTCGAAGCGTGCAAGGTAGTCGGCAGCCAATGGTTGATAGCCATAGTTGCTAAAGTCAAAGCTCTGGCTAGCAGCATTAGGACTGTTATCAGTACTCTGAGCTTGCTCATTATGCAACGCAATAGTCGCGATAAAGCAGTTGATAATGCCTTCTTCTGCTAAGCGCGTTTGCGCCTCTGGTAGCGTGGCACGAATAAACTCACCAACCGTGCCACGTATTGCTGGCACATTAGTAGCAGCTGGCTTATCCGCTTGAGCAGCTTGCTGAGCGAGTACTACACGTGGATCGTTACTCGCTTGCCCAAATTTCTCAGCAGTCACGTAACGTGTGCCAAATAGTGCTTCATGGGTTAGCTCAAGTGCTGAGTTACTCACATTACTTGTGCTTGCACTATTACTGTCAGCCTGAGTATTTTGAGCTTCATCACTCTTACTCACATTTTCAGCAGTCTTGGTTTCCTGCTGTTTTGGAGTCTGAGTTTCTTTAGCTTCCTCTACGTCAGCAGTTACTGACGTTGGAACTTCCGCTTTACTTTCGGTGTCACTCGTAGAAGTCGATTGAGCTTCTACAACTACAGGTGCTTTTTTCTCTTCAGCAGCCTGCTCATGCTTAGGAGCATCGTTTTGCACCTTAGCTTGTTCGGCAGATGCACGCTTATCATCATTTACCTGATTAGCATTTGCTTCCACCGTACTTTTTCCGTTATCGCTTTTCTTCTCAGCGTTCGGCGCACTGGTGTTTTGCTTATCAGTGTTCTGCTCACTGCTACTATGCTTATCAGTAGGTTTTTGAGCAGCTGTTTCGTTTGAACGCTCATCTTTTGCTACGTTATTTGTCGCGCTTTGCTTCTCACTAGGCTGAGCTTTGACCTGTGTGGATTTACTATCATCTAAAGATAGATGAACCACTTCAGGGGCTTTTAGCTCAGTTGGCGCTTCATTGACCTGTAGCACGACCTCGTTAGGGTCTTGATTGCGACGTGCGCTATGCTGATTTTTGCTATTGGCAGCATCGTTGTTTCTAGCGTTCTGCTGTTTGCTGTGCTTAACGCTGTCAGCCGTTAATGTCTCACCGCGCTCTAGCTTACCGCGTGAGCCGCGTTGGCTATGCGATTTACGCTTAGTCCGAGTTTGCTCATCTGCTTTAGAGCTGTTTTCGTTATCAGCATCACTGCGCTCGCTTGCGTTACGATTGCTGTTCTGTTGATTGCTATCTTGGCGGTTATTACGATTGCGATCGTTCGTACGTCTGTTATCGTTCTGACGCTTGTCTTGCTGTCTTTGGTCTTGAGTATCAGACGATTTGTCATCAGCATTGTTTGAGTTAACACTGTTTGAGCCAGTATTTTCTGAGCTACTGTTTACGTTGCCAGCAGTCTCGTCAGTTGTCTCTTTTCTTTGACGCGGTTTAGAAGATCTAGACTTACGCGGCTTACGTCTTCTTCTGTCTTCATTGCTACTGTCGTCAGTATCGCTGTCATTGCGACGCGCCTGTTGACGATTAGCATTGTTATCTGACTGTTGACTGTCGTTTTTCTGGCTGTTGCTTTGTTGAGTTGGCTGCTCGCCAGTTGAAGCGGCACTATTCAATGCATTGCTATCAACTTGTCCAAACGAGCCTAAGCTTTGCGCGCCCGTGTTTACTAGCGCTTCGATTGCTTCAGCGGCATCTCGGCTACTGACACTAGGCGTCGTAGTAGCTTGCGGTGCTTGAGCAAATAGGTTTGATAACCACGCAACGGCTTTTGGTTGAGCAGTAGCTTCAACACTCTGGGTTTGCGGCTCTATTGGAGCGGCAACACTAGCGGTTTTATTGGCTTGCGGTGCAGGTGCAGGCGACACGTCATTGGTATTTTTATGATTACGACGATCATTGCTATGATTTACTGTATCGTTCTGCGTTTGCGTGGCTGCATTCGACTGCGTGTTTGAGCGGCTCTGCTTATCACCTGCAGTTTTACGAGGCTGGCGAGTAGGCTGCTGTTCAGGACGTTCTTTTTCAGCAGTCTGCCAGTCAACGTTGTAGCCAAGGTCACTGTGCTCTTGCTGCTGAGTATCAGTGATACGCTCATAGCTCGATGGAGCAAAGCCATCGCGGTTGAAATGAAGCTTGAAGTTTGGTGATTCCAAATGCGCGTGTGGCAAAATAGTGATACGCGTGCCACTGTCTTGCTCAAGATAAACCAAGCTATCGCGCTTTTCATTTAATAAGAATGCAGCGATGTCTGTCGGGACTTCAGCTTGTACTTCACCTTGACGTTCTTTAAGGGCGATTTGCTCAATTTGACGCATGATAGATAGTGACAATGAACGCAAGTCACGAATCATACCGTTACCATGACAACGTGGGCAGATATAGCCTGTTGACTCTTCTAATGAAGGACGTAGACGCTGACGGCTCATTTCCATCAGACCAAATTTAGAGATATCGCCGAACTGAACGCGTGCACGGTCATATTTGGTCGCGTCGATTAGACGTTTTTCTACTTCTTTTTGGTGCTTATTGTCATTCATGTCAATGAAATCAATAACGATCAAACCACCCATATCACGTAAACGAAGCTGACGAGCAATCTCATCAGCTGCTTCTAAGTTGGTATGGTAAGCGGTCTCAGCAACGTCTGAACCTTTGGTTGACTTAGCTGAGTTAATATCAATAGAGACCAGTGCTTCTGTTTGGTCAATAACGATTGAACCACCTGATGGCAAACGAACTTCACGCTGATAAGCGGTTTCGATTTGCTTTTCAATATTAAAGCGCGAAAACATCGGTTCATAATCGGTATATTTGCGTAGCTTTTCGGCTTGTTTTGGCATTACCGCATCGATAAACCCAGCCGCTTCAATATAAGCGTTTTCGTTATCAATCCAAATCTCAGCGATATCATCACGCAGATAATCACGAACAGCACGTGTGACAACGCCCGCTTCTTGGTGAACCAAGCGCGGTGATGGATACTTTTGGTTTTGTTCTTGAATGGCTTGCCAAATGTTGAGCAAGTGATTTAAATCGTGCTGCAAGTCTTCTTGCGTTTTACCAATACCAGCAGTACGAATGATGACACTCATGCCTTTTGGTAAATCAAGGTTGCTCAGCATGCGCTTCATATCTTCGCGCAGTTTGCCCGAGATTTGACGTGAGATACCACCGCCGCGAGGGTTGTTGGGCATTAATACCAGATAGCGACCAGCTAATGACACATACGTCGATAGGGCAGCGCCTTTATTGCCGCGCTCTTCTTTTTCAACTTGGACGATTAGCTCGTCGCCTTCTTTAATCAGTTTTTTGATGTTTTCGTCACGTGGGTTGCCGCTTAGGTATTCAGCAGAGATTTCACGGATTGGCAAAAATCCTTGGCGTTGAGAACCATATTCGACAAATACTGCTTCGAGCGATGGCTCGACACGGGTCACATGACCTTTGTAAATATTAGATTTTTTTTGTTCACGGGTACGGTTTTCTAGGTCGAAATCGTACAGGTGGTTGCCTTTACATAAGGCGACACGAATCTCTTCGTTTTGAGTGGCGTTGATCAAAATGCGTTTCATATTTGTATCCTATGAGTACGCATGACAACGATAAGACAGTCTTTAGGACATAGTGGCAAGTGTGGCTAATATTGTGATTAGCGTGTGTAGATGTTCATTAACGGTAGAACGTAAATCGTGGGTTTATAAAGCACATGGGCTTTTCAATGGCTTCTTTTTTACCTGAAATAATGAGCGGCGCTCACGTTAATATCAGTAATATAGGGTGTAAGGCTACGGTACTTATATTTTATCATCAGTAAACTTGGTACATATATGATTGGGTCAGCGAGTCAAAGCGCTCTTATTCTCAGTACGTTCTATTGGTAGTGATTTCAGCGCACGTTGTAAGCGTGGGCGAGGGTCAGTTACAGTTCTAAAAAATACTGATATTAAAAAGGCGTGGCGCTGTTGCCATTCATTCATCAAAGTCTAACAATAATATCGCGGTCATGATTGCTACTATATAGTGGCGTCATTCAGCGGTTGTTTTTCAGGTGAAGCAATTGGTTACTCTTTGTTTATCGTTCTTTGTATAACGTCAATAATATCTTGGGTGTCTCAAGGTTAGGTGTCGCAGCTTTTGTTATCAGCGGGGCGTACTTGGCAAACAGAGTAATGGACCAGCTTGTCAGCGTGGTATCGTATTTACATTGTTATCGTCATCTGTTTGACCACCAATACTTAGGCAGCTATCGATATACTTTTCGATCCTAACGCTAAACTACCCATACTTGCTCAACTATGTTTACATAAAGAACCATCAGATAAATAGTCATTAAATAATGATTGATTATCAAGTGCGGTCGTTGTCATGCAATTAGTGAGTCAGTGTTGTGTTGTAATCGGTTAATAAGCTGATTTATTATCAGCGTCATTAACGCGAAGGTATTTAGTGTCACTATTTATTTTATGGTACCGAATAACATTCAGTACAGTATCTTTAATTTTTAGGGATATATTTGGTAAGTAATACCTCTAAATAAAGCGCCCTAAAATCAGATGAAACGTGTCAGGTCAGCAGCATAAATAGTGTCAACCTCTTTACTGGCAAGTAGTAGAAAACTGACAAGCAATAAAATGGTGGTCAACTATTTGTAACAACAATGATTATTGCTGTCGCCTCTGCTTAATTGTCGCTCAACATGCTAAACTATAGCAAATCTTTGTGTAAATACCTAACTAAAAATGACAAACTCAAAAATGACTGACGACGCTACTACCCATGAAGCCCCTGCTATTTTTAATAGCAAAACACGCCCACAAAGCGCTGACGATGAGATTAGCAACTTCGGTAAGGTGAACTACCTCGAAGTAACGCGCCATCAACACGACCAGCGTTTGGATAACTTTTTGTTAAACCGTTTAAAAGGTTTGCCAAAATCACATATCTATAAAATGATTCGCTCAGATGAGATACGTGTCAATAATAAGCGCTGTAAAGCACATGATAGAGTGCAGCGTGAAGATGTGGTACGTATTGCTCCTGTAGAGCTAGCAACGCGCGAAAAACCAATTATTAGTACCGAGTTCGCCAAAAGCTTGCTGGCTCGTGTGGTCTATGAAGATGACGGTTTGTTAGTGCTAAACAAGCCCTCTGGTATCGCTGTGCATGGCGGTAGCGGCTTGGACTTTGGTGTTATCGAAGCCATGCGTGAAGTGACGGGTAAAAAATACCTAGAGCTAATCCATCGCATTGATAAAGACACATCAGGGTTACTGATGATTTCCAAAAAACGCTCAACGCTCAAAGTGTTGCAGCAGCATTTGGTAGACAAGACCATTCAAAAGCACTATCTGTGTCTTGCCAAAGGACAACCTGCGCTTAATGAGCAACGTATCAATGCGCCGTTGCTACGTTATACACTTGCTAGTGGTGAGCGCCGAGTGAAAGTAGATAGCCAAGATCCACAAGCGAAAGAAAGTCAGACTGATATCATTATCCATGATCGCTTTATGATTAATAGTCAGCCAGTAAGCTTAATTGAAGCCAAGCCATTGACGGGTCGCACTCATCAAATCCGTGTGCATTTGGCACATATCGGTCATGCTATCTTGGGTGATGACAAATATAACGTTCATGATAAATCAGGTGTCCATCGTTTGTGTCTACATGCATGGCGCTTAGATATTCCAGGCTACAAGACCATTACTGCGCCATTGCCAGACGATATGGCAGATTGGTTACCAGAAACAACGAGGTTGCCTGAATAGTTTTTCAAAATTAATTCTTAAGCCAAACTATTTTTGTATTTTCTTAAACGTCACGATATCTTATTTTTACGAATAAGCCGCCGTGACGTTTTAGTATCTGCTATTTATTATTGTTATTCATTAAGGTGACTCCATGACCAAACCAGCTACAATTTCAGAAAGCATCATAAATACTCAACCATCAGCAGAACACAATCTGTCTGATAAGACGTTGATTATTTTTGATTGGGACGGCACGCTAATGGATTCAATCGGTTTAATCGTTGAGTCTATGCATGTGGCTGGCGAAGCCCACGGATTTAAGACGACTGATAAAGCCGTAAAAGATATCATTGGTCTAAGCTTAATGAATGGGATTAAGATTTTATATCCGCAGGCAAACGATGCACAGTTGCTTGAGATTCAGCAAACCTATGCAGAGTACTATATTGCTAATAGTCATAATACGCCGCTCTTTGAGCCGATAGAGCATATGTTGCAAACTTTGCAGCGGCAAAGCAAAACGCTCGCCGTAGCAACTGGTAAAAAAAGAAAGGGGCTAGATCGTGTATTAGATGCCTCAGATAGCCATGATTATTTTGCGATTACGCGTTGTGCTGATGAGTCAGGCTCAAAACCTGATCCGCAGATGTTAACCGATATCTTGGAGTACACACAGCAGCAGGTTTCTGATGCTGTGTTTATCGGTGACAGTATCTATGACATTCAAATGGCAACAGCATTGGGCATGACTAGTATAGCGGTGAACTATGGTACAGCAACCAGTACAGAGCTTGCTGCGCAAAATCCAACCTATCAGGTTGATACTCCACAAGCGCTAGTGGATTTGCTATGCGGGTAGAGCTACTTTTATAACCCTCATTGTTTTTATAGTATACCGATAATAATAATGAGTGAATAAACAGGCAATAAAAAAGGGTTTATCGTAATAGCGATAAACCCTTTTTTGTTAAAGACAACGATATCTATTTGTTTTCTTTATCAACGCTCTCTTTTTCACCGCTTTCTTTTTCAATAGCGTCCTCTAATTCAGCGCCTTCTAGTAACGCAAAAGATGACTCAATGATTTTGTCTGCATCAAGCTGATACTCATACCAGTTGCCCATTATTCCAGCCAACTCGTCGAGACCTTCCTTTCTGAGGGCCGAAAACAACTGAATGGTACAGTTTAAGCCCAGTTTTTTCAGGCGTTTACGAGTCTCAAGGAGGGCATTCTTAGAAGCACCGTACTTCAGTTTATCTGCTTTGGTCAGCAGAATATGTACTGGTAGCTCACCATCGTTTGCCCAGTGCAGCATTTGCTCATCAAAAAACTTAAGCGGATGACGAATATCTGTCATCAATACCAGACCTGCAAGGCTTGAGCGTGATACCAAGTATTCTTCTAGCTCAACCTGCCATTCTTTTTTCATCTCTAGCGGAACAGCGGCATAGCCGTAACCAGGCAAATCAACCAAACGTCTGTCAGTATCACCGATACTAAAAAAGTTAATCATCTGCGTGCGTCCAGGTGTCTTAGACGAGCGAGCCAATTGACGCTGATTGGTTAAGGCGTTGATGGCTGATGATTTGCCAGCGTTTGAGCGACCTGCAAAAGCGACTTCCAATCCCATATCAGGAGGACAGAGACGAAAGGTAGGTGCTGACATCATAAACTCAGTTTGCTGAATTTTTTGACGAGATTTGGTATTGAACAAAGCATGTTCAGCGGCGACATCGTTAAACGGGGTACTCATAAATGGCTCATTAATCTTAAAAAATTGGATGCGATTATAAAATTTTAGTCAGCTGATGATTCAAGTCATCGATGCGGTCAAGTAATTGGTCAAGCGATAGGTAAACCAAGTTAAAAGGCAGTTCTTTATCAATACAGTTATATATATGCAAATCATAAAAGTAGCTATTTAATATTACTGGCTATTCTATACTATTCCGCGTCTTACTTATTGAAATAACTGCGATTAGCATCATATAAATAGTAGGATAACATTAAAGTTGGTCAGTCATTAAGACAAGTTCTCAGCTTTAACAAAGCCATATCCAAATTCTCTATGTTTATATGACATATATTGTTACAATGTTTAACGAGAGACGTTTAACAGAAAGATTGATGAGACACGTGAAATATCACGAGGAGGTGCTCTATGTTTTCAATCAGTAAACTTCTTAGCACGAGTTATCGCGCTATAACAGCTAGCAGTGCTGCACTATTATTAAGTGGCATGATGATTAGCAGCGCAGGTGCGGCGGATATTGCCACTACCTATAATAACTCATGTGCAGCCTGTCACGATAGTGGGGCGTTGAATGCCATCAAAAAAGGTGATAGTGCTAAATGGCAACAGCTGATTAAACAAAAAAGTATGCCGACGCTTATCAAGTCTGTCAAAGGTGGTATGCCGCAGATGCCAGCAGGTGGTCTTTGCGACAAATGTAGTGATGACGACTATCGTAAACT
Source organism: Psychrobacter sp. MES7-P7E (assembly GCF_002863645.1). Taxonomy (NCBI): domain Bacteria; kingdom Pseudomonadati; phylum Pseudomonadota; class Gammaproteobacteria; order Moraxellales; family Moraxellaceae; genus Psychrobacter; species Psychrobacter sp. MES7-P7E. The sequence goes on from NZ_PJBU01000114.1 coordinate 122,415, forward strand.
TATCGAATATATGAGCAAATAATCGACTTATAAATATAAGTTAAGCATATAAAATAAAGCGCTGGGCTAATAACCTATCTGCGCTTTTTGTTTTTGCGTCATATTGTATATTGTGTTGCCAGAAAACTGATGGATACTATGATTAAGTAGGCAAATGATACAAAGTCTTGCTATAATAATCGAAAATAAACCCTGATGTTAGTAAGTACTTTCAGACTGCTTGTGTCCAAGACCTCAAAATATACGCCATTCTCATGATTAAAGAGGCGGCTATATCAGGTATCTTACCAGTGCAATCACTCTAAATAATGCTTACGCCGAGCTAGTAGGATTTGTATCAATGAAAAAGTTAATCGCTGCTGCCAGCTTATGCGTTGCAAGTTTCAGCGTACAAGCTGCTATTATTGTTCCTGAATATGACGTCAATGCAGGTCAAAAAGTTGCAGAAACCGTTTGTGCCGCTTGTCATGGTCTTAATGGCGTCAGCATTGTTCCTGCACAGCCAAACCTTGGCGGCCAAAACGTAAAGTACCTATATAAACAGCTAGTCAACTTTAAAGCAGGTTATCGCAAAAACGGTATTATGCAATCACAAGTTGCTAACCTGTCTCAACAAGACCTAGCCAACGTAGCAGGTTACTATGCCAGTCAAGCGCCTTGGGGCGTCGGCTACGGCAATCCTGCAACCAACCAAGAAGCGACTAAGCTATTCTTGGGCGGTGATAAGTCGCGCGGTGTTATTGGCTGTGCAGGTTGTCATGGTCCAGATGCTGCAGGTAATACTTGGGCTGCATTTCCAAAGCTAGGCGGACAGCACGCTCAGTATATTGCTACTCAGCTAAAACTATTCCGTGCTGCTGGACGTGTTGATGATATCGATAGCGATGACCAAAAACGAGTCAATGATGCAGCCAAAGAAGGCGAGATGGGTATGATGCAAACGGTTGCATCGAAACTATCAGATCGTGACATTCGTATCCTGTCAGACTATGTAAGTGCTATTCACTAATTGAGTCGCACTGATTCAGTATCTGATACATGCTTTGCGTTGCATAGAAGGCCATTGAGTAAAGCCACTGAGTATTGAATCGCATATTGATTATATCTGAATGACTAAACCCCGATTTCGGGGTTTTTTTATAACTGTTTGTCCCTTATATTAAGACAGTATTTAGATGAATTCATTTACAGAAGCCAGTCGTTGCTCTGTATAATTATAAATTATCGTTATTCACTTTATACCAATTTTCAAAATATGGTTAGCCGTGTCAAACATGTTCAGTCTACTATGCGTGGTACTTGCACTTGCTTTGTTTGCTAGTCCAGTTTTTGTAAATGGTATTAGATCGTTTGGATTGAAATTATGATGATCCGTTATGCTTCTTATTTTATCGCGGCGCTACTACCGTTATTGCTATTTCGTTGGTTCGCACCTGCGTCAATTGGTGAGATTGACTTTTGGCTGTTGTGGCTATTAGCCATGGTATTGGTTGCGCTGCCAGTCGTTTACGCTGAGATAGCGTTGGCCTATCGCAGTGTCGAAGGACCTCTAGCGGGTATGCAAAAGCTCACTCGTGAAGCAGATGTCAGTCCGATCTGGCGTAGCTTTGGTTGGTTAGCAGCGCTGGTCTCTATTGTGATTGCAGCATTGGTTATATCTGGTGCAAGTACAGGTATATTGTCTGCATTAACTGAGCTAAATAGCGTACCCGATGTACCTGATTTCGCAGTTGCTGCAGGTCTAATGGTCATTGCAGTACTCTTAAGCTTGCTGGGTATTGCACCTTTACCTATTGGTTTAGGACTGATGGTAATAGGGTTGCTGCTAGGATTCGCAAACGGTGTGCCAAATGCTGGTTTTGCCATGACTGATATCAGTTTGACGGAATGGGCTCGCGCAGTCGCGTTAGCATTAGTCAGTGTTGGTGCAGGTACAGGATTATACTGGTTCGGTCAGAACTTGGTGAGTAAGCAAACAGTCACAGCGGTAGAAGCAACCAATCAGCAAGCAAACAATAGAGCTGCTACTCGTGAGTACCGTGCAACCAAGCTAGTGTTACCGATTTGGGTATTGCAACTGCTGATAGGAGTAGTGGCTTTATTTACTAGTGGTATGTCGCTACCGCCGATTGGACAGCTGTTATATTGGGGTGGGGTGTTATTTGTAGCCAGTTACTTGCTACATTACAGTACTCAGCAGTTAACGCATAAGTTTGGATTATTAGTTAGTTTGATAATCACTTTTGCTGTAGCGTTACTATTAGTGGTTGCGATACCGACAGCATGGTTAGTTGGCATCTTGGTCATTATTAGTAGCATTGCTGTACTATTATTATCAGTATTTGCGGGATGGCAGATGAAAATCAGCCATCTACGCAAGTCGTTAAATTTTAGCAATGAAGCAGTTTATAACTTGTGGCGAGTAGCGATACGTTTAGTCGTACCATTAGCATTGCTGCTAGCATTGGTAGGTTGGGTGATGCAGTGGTTGAGCTAACAATCGAAGGTCGTGACAGCAGTGTGCCACAGTCTACGCAAGCCAATCTAATGACCGTATATCTGGCGTATGCTGAAGATGAGCAGCGCCAGCATTATCTAGCTTTGCAGGTTAGACAAGGTACTAGTTTGCATGAAGCGTTGGCGCAAGCAGGGTGGCTTGAGAAATTTGCAGAACTGGCGAAGTGGTGTGAGCAAGTAATAGATATCACCACGCCAACTGCGAAACGTTGGCATGTGGGAATTTATGCACAGAAACAGCCATTAAGCTATTTGCTACAGCCTTTTGACCGTATCGAGGTATATCGCAGTTTAAGCGCTGATCCTATGTCTCAGCGCAAAAATAAATCTCGTAGCTAACCGTTAACTATCTAAGCTAATAGGTTTCGCTGACTATGATGCTGGCAGACTCTCAATACCTTCGATGCGCGTGACCAAACCATTATCATCAAAGTAAACAACTAAATGCTGGCTAGCGTTTTTGACATCTGCGATGCCTTTACGGCTACCTTCAGTGCCTGCTTTGTAGTCATAGATATAATCCCAGCGTTTAGGCTCAAGAGTATCTCGAATCGCAGGGCTGCCAAGAGTATAAAGAACTTGGTTTTGATTCATACCCACTTGTAGCTTCTGGGCTTGGTTTTGAGTAATCGCTGTGCCTTGTGGCAAATCAATCTTATAAACACTCAATAATGAGCAGCCAGACATAGCAACAGTAGCGCTAAGCATACTGGTGATAACGATCTTACGTAATGCGCTGGTGTGGCTTAACGGACGGAAATTTAATGTCTTTATCATGGTAAGATGACTCATAAGAAATGAATTAGGTGTGGCCAGCGTTAGGTCGTACCAGTCTGACCGACAATCTTGGACAAATGATACGTCATTTACTTGCAATTGCCTACCACTTACGACATTATTTACCAAACACAATCTGAATGGTTAGATTAATTATATTTTAAATTCATAGGCTTGCATCTCGATATTTAGAAAATAATAAGAGAGATGTCTGTGTAATTTTCATCAGTTTATTATTGATCATTTACTTTATATTAAATAAAAATAATCTTTGCTGATTATTTATCTCATATTTTCTATTTGTTAAGGCTGTTACAGTCAAAAGGGATATTATGGCTTCTTTTACCAATCAAGATTTACGTAGAGCAGGACTCAAGATCACGTTACCTCGTATCAAAATTTTAGAGTTATTAGAAAGCGCAGAGCTGCATCATATGAGTGCAGAAGAAGTGTACAAGGCGCTTATTGAGCAAGGTGAAGACGTAGGTCTTGCCACTGTCTATCGTGTACTAACACAGTTTGAGCAAGCAGGTATTGTTGAGCGTCATAACTTCGAAAACAATCTATCTGTATTTGAGATTACCCAAGAAGAGCATCACGATCACCTAGTTTGTGATGTGTGTGGCAAGATTATAGAGTTTCATAATGAAGTCATCGAAGAAGAGCAACTAAAAGTAGCAGAAGAACATGGCTTTAAACTGTCTGGGCATTCTCTCGTGCTATATGGCATTTGTGCGGATCAAGCCTGTAGAGATAGCGCGAAATAATTGTCTAGCGTACTAGTAGAAACGCTTATTTCTACTAGTACTACGATATTGAACAGTAAAAAACCCTCGTTATTTATAACGAGGGTTTCTTTTTATATGTCTATTATGCCTAGAAAGCGCAATAATTTAGCTCACATCTAACGATAAACTATCAGCACCTTCATCTAAATTAGCCTTGCCGTTTTTGCTACTGAGCTTAATTTTTAGGCGTAGATCATTAGGGGAGTCGGCATGTAGAATCGCTTCTTTATACGTTATCTCTCCTTGTTCGTACAAATCAAAAAGTGCCTGATCAAAGGTTTGCATGCCACTGTCTCGTGAGCGTGTCATCACATCTTTGATTTCATGGACTTCTCCTTTACGGATATAGTCACTAATCAGCTGCGAATTTAGCAAAATCTCAATAGCAGCGCGTCGTCCTTTACCGTCAGGCGTGGGGATAAGTTGCTGTGCGATAATAGCTTGTAGGTTCAACGACAAATCCATAAACAATTGATTATGGCGATTGGTCTCAAAGAAGTGAATGATACGATCAATTGCTTGGTTAGCATTGTTTGCGTGCAACGTTGCAAACACTAGATGTCCAGTTTCTGCGTACTGGATAGCATAGCTCATGACTTCACGGTTACGAATCTCGCCGATTAAGATAACATCGGGTGCTTGGCGTAGCGTGTTTTTTAGGCCCGCTTCAAATGAATGAGTATCGATACCAACTTCACGTTGGGTAATAATACAGCCGCGATGTTTATGAACAAACTCAATAGGGTCTTCTATCGTAATGATATGACCATGAGAGTTTTGATTGCGATGTCCTATCATTGCAGCAAGGGTAGTAGATTTACCTGTACCTGTTGCGCCAACTAATAGAACAATACCGCGTTTTTTCATGGCCAATTCTTTTAGCGCTGGCGGTAAACGTAACTCTTCGACCGTTGGAATGTTGTTTTCAATTTTCCTTAAAATCATTCCCGCCATATCGCGTTGTACAAATGCACTGACTCGAAAGCGAGCTTGCTGTGCTTCATCAGAGATGGCAAATTGACACTCGTTGGTTTCTTCAAACTCTTTTCGTTGGCTTGGTGTCATTACACCTTTGACCAATCTCATGGTTTGTTCAGCACTCAAAGGTGTTCTACCGACAGGTAAAATTTTTCCATTCACTTTCATGGAAGGTGCTACGTCAGCAGTAATAAAAAGGTCAGAGCCATTTTTGCTGATCATTAATTGTAATAGTTTATCAATGTCCATATCGCACCTGTACCAGATGTAAGTCAATTAAAATCATATTTTAAATACGTCAGTAAAAAGTAAAAAGTAAAAAGTAAAAAAGTAATTACAGAGACCATAAGTTGTTTGTTATTTTTGATGGTATCTGTCAATACTGTCTGTCAGTACTATAAAAATGCCTCAGGTTGCTTGGCATAAGGACGTGCAACATCTTTACTAATGGTTCCCTTACTTACCAAGTTCTTTAACGTCTGATCAAGGGTGATCATGCCATCGCCTGCACCTGTTTGGATGGCAGAGTACATTTGAGCGATTTTGTTCTCACGTATCAAGTTACGGATAGCAGGGGTGCCTATCATGATTTCATGGGCGGCTATACGTCCACCTGCTTGACGACGTAACAGGGTCTGTGAAATAACAGCTTGCAATGATTCTGACAGCATCGCGCGGATCATGTCTTTTTCAGCCGCTGGGAACACATCAATAACACGGTCAATCGTTTTAGCCGCTGAGCTGGTATGCAAGGTACCGAACACTAAGTGACCGGTCTCTGCCGCTGTCAGTGCCAAGCGGATGGTCTCAAGGTCACGTAGTTCACCAACCAAAATAACATCAGGATCCTCACGTAGGGCAGAGCGCAATGCTGGCTCAAAACCTAAAGTATCACGGTGTACTTCACGTTGATTGATTAAGCTTTTTTTAGATTGATGCACAAATTCAATCGGGTCTTCGATAGTTAAAATATGCTCTTTTCGGCTTTCGTTAATATAGTCAATCATCGCCGCAAGTGTTGTTGACTTACCTGAGCCTGTTGGGCCCGTGACCAATACCACACCACGCTTAAAGTCTGAAACGCGTCTAAAGACATCGCCCATACCTAAGTCTTCCATCGTTAATACTTTAGAAGGAATGGTACGAAATACAGCGCCTGCACCGCGATTTTGATTAAAAGCGTTGACACGGAAGCGTGCTAGATTAGGAATTTCAAAAGAAAAATCCGTTTCAAAAAACTCTTCAAAATCGGCACGTTGCTTATCATTCATGATGTCATAAATAAGCTGATGCACGACCTGATGGGTCATCTCTGGCATATTGATACGGGTCATTTCACCATCAACACGTATCATTGCCGGCATACCCGCTGAAATATGTAAATCTGACGCCTTATGCTTAACCGTAAAGCGCAGTAAGTCTTCGATATTAAGATTGTTTTTTTCAGCCATAATTTGATATTCCTATCACTTAGTCTAGGTAAGACAAAACACTATAAAAGTACGTGGTAAACTATTCATCGATAGCCTTAGTATAATAAGAAATGGCAAGAAGCTCACTAGTACAGGTCTTTACCATCACTAGCATATTCATAAGCATATGTTAAAGCATGTAACAATATCATAACAAGACTATGAGTATTTAACCATCTACTAAATTAAGAAAAACCAGAACTGTATCGTTTTAAAATAATTCTTATAGAAGTTATTTCTGATTTACTTTAAAAATCGGATAGTTATGTTTTTTTATAATAAAAATTGCAGAAAAAAATTTCAAAAAATTAAACAAGCAGTAAGGGCAAAATATGAAGGAAATGAATGGCAATATTGATGAAGTGACACTTATCGATAATTGGCAACAAGTTAGTAAGCAGATGAAGCAAGCGTGTGATCATGCTGACAGACAGGCTGATAATGTTATGCTGCTGGCTGTTTCGAAAACGAAATCTGCCGATATGATCGCAACTTTAGCGAAGCAGGGACAGCGTGATTTTGGTGAAAACTATCTACAAGAAGCCATCGAAAAAATTACTGAACTTAAAGCTCAGCCTGTAGGCAAAAGTATCGTTTGGCATTATATCGGTAGTATTCAACGTAATAAGACACGTGACATTGCAGAGCACTTTGATTGGGTGCAAACGGTTGAGCGCGATATCATTGCCAGACGATTAAATGACCAACGACCAGCTGACCTACCACCGTTGAATGTATTGATCCAACTAAATATCGATAACGAAGACAGCAAGTCAGGATGTCTGCCAGCCCAGTTGCCAGAGCTGATAACAGCGATCAAAGGGTATGAGCGCTTACAACTGCGAGGTTTGATGATTATTCCTGCTAAAGCAAATACGGATGCCTTTGCACGAACTAAGCAGTTGTTTGAAGAGGTTAAAGTAGACTATCCAGAGCTAGATAGTTGGGATACGCTTAGTATGGGTATGAGTGGTGATATGGCAGAAGCGATAGAAAACGGCACAACAATGGTACGTGTCGGCACTGCTATATTTGGTCAACGTGCTTAAAACGATATGAATAGGCTAGTTAGGCATCCTTTAACTAGCCAGTAAATTAAATGACATCTTCTAATTTGGTGACTAGCATCTGCGTGATTTTAAGATTATCAGTCGCAATAATCTCAAATCGATAATTGGCATACTCAATCGTGTCAGTCTTTTTAGGGATTTTTCGGAGCATATACATCATAAATCCACTGATAGTCTCGTAATTTTGATTGCGTGGTAAGTCAACAATATCTAATGCACGAATCACATCTTCGATAGGGGTCATGCCATCGATTAACCACGAGTTGTCAGTGCGCTGGACGATAGGTTGTTCTTCTAGTGTTACCAACTCGCCCATCACAATGCTCATCACGTCTTTCAAGGTGATAACGCCAACAACTAGGGCATATTCATTCACAATTACTGCAAAATCAGCGCCAGTAGATTTAAACATCTCTAGTACCTCAAACAAAGACAACGTATCAGGTACGAAAAGTGCTGGTTTCAATAGAGTCTTGTTCGTTAAGCTAACTTCTTGTTGGTTCAAAACCAAAGCTAAAAAGCTACGAGATTCCACATAACCAATGATATGTTCTAAATCATCATCATGGCAGACCAAAAACTTATTGTGTGGCTGCTCAATCATGATATTCACGACTTCTTCGGTACTTGTTTTGGTATCAAAATAAACGATATTTTCTCGAGGGTTCATCACTGAGGTGACGGTACGCTCCTGCATATCGAAGATATTTTCGATCAAGTGATGCTCTTGCTTCTTTAATACACCTGCTTCAGCACCTGCATCCATCACTGCATAAATATCTTCTGGTGTCATATCATCTTGACGTATGGTTGAGATGCCAAAAAGTTTAAACAGGATATTTGCAGCCCCATCGAACACCCATATAATGGGCTTTAGTATAAATATTAACAACATCATCGGGCGTACAAGCCGTACCGCTATCGTCTCTGAATTTGACATGGCCAAACGTCTGGGCATTAAGTCGGCAAGTAGTGAAAACAAACTCGTGATAAGTACAAACGATATAACTGATGCTATTGTTTCACTATTCAATAAGTGCTCGAGATAAGGGCTGATGGCCGATTCACCCACGGCACCAGCTGAAATAGCGACCGCATTTAGCACTATTTGCACGACGGTGATAAAACTACCAGGGTGTTCCTGCATATTGAGGACATCAAGTGCGCGAACATCGCCTTCTTTTGCCATAATTTGGAGTTTAATCTTACGGCCTGCAGCGATGGCAATCTCAGCAGCAGAGACAAAGGTACTTAAGGCAAGCAATAAAAGAAGAAAAACACTAGCGGTTAGCAAACTCATGACGTACTCGAAAAAGGAATAAAGATAATTAAGGCAAATAGTTGGTGAAAATGTGTGGAAAAGAATATGGCTAGGTGTAGACATTTTTGGTGGATAAAAACCAAAAAAGCTGGGCAAGCACCCAGCTAATAGTAAAAATTCGATAGCTTGTAAAACTGGCTAACTAGCACCTCTCAACTTATAGATAGTTAAAGTTGAGAGGTATGTAGTAATTAACCTTTGATTGACCATTTATTGACCAATGGGTAACGACGCTCACGTCCAAAAGCTTTGTGGCTAATCTTAGTACCGATAGGAGATTGCAAGCGTTTGTATTCGCTGTTGTCTACCATTTTGATGACTTTGGCGACCATCTCAGCATCGAAGCCTTTATCAATAATTTCTTGATAGCCCATGTCTTCATCGATATATGACGTCAAGATACCATCTAACACATCGTAGTCCGGCAAGCTGTCTTGATCTTTTTGATCTGGACGTAATTCAGCCGATGGTGGACGAGTAATAACACGCTCAGGAATAACCGGCGTATCTTCTAAACGGTTACGATAGCTCGCCAATTTATAAACTTGAGACTTATATACGTCTTTTAGTACGTCAAAGCCGCCAGCCATATCGCCATATAATGTTGAATAACCCACTGCCAATTCTGACTTGTTACCAGTCGTGATAACTAAATGACCGAATTTATTGGACAAGGCCATCAAAATAACACCGCGAGCACGCGCTTGGATGTTTTCTTCGGTCGTATCCGCTGGCGATTTATTGAATAACGGCGCTAACGTATGACGGATGCCTTCGACAGCGTCAAAAATAGGGCAGACGGTGTAAGAAACATTTAAGCGACGTGCTTGGGCTTGAGCATCTTCTAGACTGATTTGAGAGGTGTATTCGTATGGCATCATGACCGCATATACCTTGTCAGCGCCTAACGCATCAACAGCGATACAGAGTGTCAATGCTGAGTCAATACCACCTGACAACCCGACAATAATGCCAGAGAATCCTGAGTGGTTGACATAGTCGCGTAGACCGACGACTAACGCTTGATACATTTCAGACTCACGGCTTAAGGTTAGAGGCGCTTTGGTCTGCTCGTTAAACTTAGCAGTTTTGACGTCTAACGTAGCCAGTAGCAACTGGTTCATAAAGCGCGGCGCTTCATGAGCAATGCTACCGTCAGCTTGTACAGCCATAGAGCCACCATCAAACACTAGATCGTCTTGCCCGCCGACAGCATTGACATAGACGATAGGTAGCTTATTCTCACGGCTACGCTTGGCCAGCATAGTCTTGCGATTGTCCTGCTTTTCAATCTCAAAAGGTGAGGCGTTTAAGCTTACGATTAAATCAGCACCTTGCTTTTTAAGCTCAGAGATAGGACCTTTTTCCCACAAATCTTCACAGATAAGCAGACCAATGGTAATGCCTTTATAGTCAAATAAAACTTGATTACGACCTTTATCGAAATAGCGACGTTCATCAAACACGCCATAATTTGGCAAAATTTGCTTATGATAAAAGCCTTTTTGATGACCATTATGCAGGATGGCAGCAGAGTTAAAAGTACCGTGATGATCGACATGCGGATAGCCGACAATCATGACGATATCATCGATATCACTCAAAGTAGACAAAGCGCTTTTAACGCGACCTGACAAGCTTGGACGCAGCAATAAATCTTGTGGAGGGTAGCCTAACAGCGCTAACTCTGGGAATACGATTACGTCAGCACCTTGTTCGCGTGCTTGTAATGCTAGGGTACGCATTTTTTCAACGTTGGTTGAGATATCGCCGACCAAAAAATGTGATTGAGCTAAGGCAAAAGTGACAGTATCTTGTGGTTTATTGGTCTTACTGGCTTCGTTTGAGGTGTTAGAGTTGGGGTTATCAGTGTCTTTTGACATTGTTATTGTTCCTATCGATATATTATTAAAATTTGGTGTGTCTGCATTGATTTCAAATAAAATCAAAGTAAATCCGAAATTAACTCAAAACTGCGCTCTGGCATACCAAGCTCAAATATTGAGCTGATATGCTGAGTCTAAATCTTATATAAGCCTTTATAAAAGACTTATGATTTTGCTCAAGTAACTCACTCTAAGTGATAGCGACACCCTAAAATGAGAACTTATGATAGTCTAAAAGAAGACGATATAAGCGGGTGTTGAAATCTGGCTCAGAGGATTCGCTGTCTGTACGACGATGTAAATAAACATGTGCAAATAAACTTAACCACAC